>JAFWWX010000272.1 GCA_017517985.1 Clostridia bacterium
ATGCGACTGAGGGCATTACAGCGCAGGACGAGAGAGTTGCCGGTATTGCCCACGAAAACGGCAAAGCATCAATTATAATAATCAATAAATGGGACCTTGTTGAAAAGGACGGAAAAACTCTTGACGCATACCGTAAGGATGTATATACAAAACTTGCGTATATGACATACGCACCGGTTCTTTTCATTTCTGCGAAGACAGGTCAGAGAGTTGATAGAATATACGAACTTATAAACTATGTATACGGTCAGGCATCCACAAGAATTTCAACCGGTATGCTCAATGATGTTCTTAATGATGCAATAACAAGAGTTCAGCCCCCGTCAGACAAGGGCAAGAGACTTAAGATTTACTATATGACACAGACCGGCATCAAGGCTCCTACCTTTGTCATATTCTGTAATGATGCAGAGCTGTTCCACTTCTCCTATCAGAGATACATTGAAAATAAGCTCCGTGAAACCTTTGGCTTTGAAGGTACACCTATAAAGCTTATTATCCGTGAAAAAGGCGACACTGACGAGATGTAAAACTAGGAATTAAGGCGGGTTGCTTCGCAATCTTCATTTTGAAAGGAATTTAGCGTAAAAAATAACAACCTGCTTGTCCAGTTACAGAGATTTCACGCCCAGAAATTCCTACGGAATTTTTAATATCTTTTTGTGCCGCCGCTGTGCGGCGGAATGGAGGATTATTATGAAACATAATATTTTTAAAAGATTTTGCGGTATTCTTGCAGTTGTTATTATGATGGTAATGCTTGTACCTTCGGTATTTGCACAGGGTGATTTGGGTATTATCGGCGGTGCTGATGGTCCTACTGCAATATTTGTAACAGATGGTAACGGAAACGGTGCCAGCTTTACTATCGATGGTGACGAAAATATAACTTCCGAAAACAAAAACGGCTCTGTCGGTGATGATCCGTTTATGATACGACTCTATGGTGGCGGAATACTTGATATGATGGGTGTATCCGGTGCAATTGGCGTGGCAATAAGTATATCGATGTACATACTTACAGCACTCATAGCCTATGCCCTTGGCAGCCTTAATTTTGGAATTATTATATCAAAGCTTATCTATCACGATGATATAAGAAAATACGGAAGCGGAAATGCTGGAACAACAAATATGCTCAGAACCTATGGAAAGGGTGCAGCAATTGCAACAATACTTGGAGATGCTCTGAAGGTTGTATTTGCGATACTTCTTGGGAATATTCTTGTCGGTTCTCTGTTATATGGCGGGTATGTTGCAGGTTTCTTTGCAGTGCTTGGACATGTTTACCCGGTGTATTATAAGTTCAAGGGGGGTAAGGGCGTTGTAGCCTCGGCAATTACAATTCTTATGAACGACTGGAGAGTATTTCTCGTTGTATTCGGGTTATTTGTAATTGTGGTTGCAATATGGAAATACATTTCTCTTGGCTCGATTCTTTCTGCGGCAATATATCCTATGGTAACCTATGCCGCATCTGTTGCAGCCGGAAGACCGGGAGGGCTTGATGTGGTGTTTGCTTTTGTTCTCGGTATGTTTGTAATTATCCTTCACAGAAGCAATATTCAAAGACTTCTTGACGGCAAGGAAAACAAACTCAGCTTTAAAAAGACAGATAAAAAAGCTGCAGATAACGGCGATATGAAATAATTCTGTACATTTAATAAAACGGAGTTTAAAATGGATACAAAGGAAATGTCAAAGAGTGCAAACAGAGTGGCTGTTATGGCAATAATAGTCGAGGACAGGGAAGCAACCGAGGTTCTTAACTCACTTTTGCACGATTACGGAAAATATATTGTGGGAAGAATGGGAATCCCATACCGTGAAAAGGGGATAAATATAATAAGTATAGCTCTTGACGCACCGCAGGACGATATATCCGCACTTGCGGGGAAAATTGGTAAAATTTCCGGTGTCAGTGTTAAGACAGCATATTCAAATGTTATTTCCGACTGATATTAAAACATAAACAGACTGCTTTCGGGCGGTCTGTTTTTTTTGCTTTTTTGCTCAAATTCCCCTTGACACATTTTTATAAATATGGTATAATCCGAAAATGAAAACCGTTTTCTATTTCGGGCGTATTCAGGAGGATAAAGTGCGAACACAGGGTGGATATAAAACGCGTCAGCGTGATATGATACTGAATCTTTTGAAAAACAATACAGATTGTCACCTTTCAGCGGATGAAATTGCAAATATGCTGAAAAACGACGGAAATAAGGTCGGCACAACCACTGTTTACAGGTATCTTGAAAAACTGCAAAGCGAGGGTGTTGTGCGTAAATATACTGCAGATAAGGACAAGGCGAGATATTCTTATGCTGAAAAGGAATGTCGGGAGCATTTCCATCTGAAATGTACAATGTGCGGTGCGGTTTTATGTGCTGACTGCGACTTTATGTCGGAGCTTTGTGGTCACATAAGCACTGACCACGGATTTGCGGTTTCTCCGTCAAAAACAGTTCTTTACGGAATTTGCTCGAAGTGCGCTGAAAATGCAAAGGCTGGTGTTTGAGAATGATGAAGGGTAGATATATGAAAAAAATAATATCGTTGATGCTTTTTTTTGCAGTTGTAATAGTCTCCTTTGTAGGATGTGCAGGACAAAATGGTGACAGCGGAAAAATAAAAATAGTTGCAACACTTTTTCCGCAGTACGACTTTGCCAATATAATATCCGGTGGCAAGGCAGAAGTAACAATGCTTCTCCCTTACGGCATAGATAGCCACACCTACGAGCCGTCGGTAAAGGATATGTCTAATGTATCTAATTGCGATATATTCCTTTATACCGGAGATAAAATGGAGCCGTGGTCGGCAACAATTCTTGAAAATGCCGGTAATGAAGATATTACGGCGGTTGATTTGTCGAAAAACATAAAGCTTCTTGAAGGTGTATCACACAATTTCGACAATCACGGAGAAAAAGGGCATATCCATGACTACGACCCTCATATCTGGACAAGTCCGAAAAACGCAATAGTTATGGTGGATGAGATACTTAATGCTCTTTGTGATGAGGATGAGGAAAATGCACAGTACTATATAGAGAATGCCAAGAATCTTAAGGCTCAGCTGACGGAACTTGACGGGAAGCTTGCTGATATATCGGAAAACTATGACGGAACCCCCTTGTACTTTGGCGG
The DNA here is from genome assembly GCA_017517985.1 of Clostridia bacterium. The sequence continues at coordinate 3,153 of JAFWWX010000272.1, forward strand.
AAAATTTGCTTTCCTCTATATGTTCTCCGAATACGGCTTCAAATACGAATCTCCATATCAGGGCTGTTCCGATGAATCAGAGCCGAGTATAAAGATAATCTCGGATATATGCAAAAAAATAGAATCTGACAGTACAAGGTACATTTTCACAGAGGAAATGTCGGAAAACAAGGTGGCAAAATCAATTTCAGAGGAAACGGATACAGAGCTTCTTGTGCTTCATTCCTGTCATAATCTCTCGAAAAATGAAGCAATGGCAGGGGAAAATTATATTTCCCTTATGCAGAAAAATATTCAGAATATAAGAAAGGCTCTGTATGAGCGCAGGCAGTAAGATTTAATGAAAATTCTAAGGGAGTATAGCGTGAAAAATAACAACCTTGTTATCTGGGTAAAGATATTTCACGCCCAAAAATTCCTACGGAATTTTAATATCTTTTTGTGCCGTCGCATAGCGACGGAATGGAGGATTAATATGAACAAGGAACAGAAAACAATTCTTAAAACAGAAAATCTTTCAATAAAATATAATACCGATAAGTATGCGGTGAAAAATGTGTCTTTTGAAGTAAAAAACGGAGATTTTCTTCTTGTTGTAGGGGAGAATGGCTCGGGAAAAAGTACACTTTTAAAAGGAATCTTGGGGCTTATCCGACCAAATAGCGGTAAAATTGAATTTGCCGATACGGAGATTTCAAAGAAGATAGGCTATCTGCCGCAACAGAACGATATTCCGGCTGATTTTCCGGCAACCGTAAATGAGGTTGTGCTGTCCGGCTTTGTGGGTAAAAAAGGAGTATTTTCTTTTTACACAAAGCGTGACAGAAAAAAAGCGGCAGATATTATAAAATACCTTGGAATTGAAAGACTGTCGAAAAAACACTTTAGTGCTCTTTCCGGTGGTGAAAAGCAAAGGGTACTTCTTGCAAGGGCGCTTGTGTCAGCTACGGACTGTAATACCTGCCGTGAAAAGAAGTGCCATTGTCACGATGAAACCTTTTGTCATACAAGCGGACTTATAGTTCTTGACGAACCGTCAAACGGACTTGACCCTATTGCAAACAAGAATCTGTATGATACTCTTGATAATCTTCGCACAGAAAAGGGAATGACAGTAATTATGGTGTCACACCTAGTTGACAGTGCAATACAGCACGCGACAAAAATTCTTCATATGGGAACGGAATTGGAGTTTTTCGGAAACTGCGAGGAGTATTGTAAAACAGAGCTATCGGAAAAATTTCTTGGAAAAAGAGGTGAGGAAAATGAGTGATATTATAAAAATATTAACCGGACTTCCCTCAATGGTACAAAGAGGAATTTTCCTTGGAATACTTACTGCTGTTGCGGCGGCACTTCTCGGTGTAACTCTTGTACTTAAAAGATATTCAATGATAGGAGACGGACTTTCTCATGTTGCCTTTGGAGCGATGTCAATAGCACTTGTTCTGGGGTTTGCACCACTTACCTTTGCAATTCCGGTTGTAATTGCGGCGGCATTTCTCCTTATGCACATAAGCCGAAAAAGCAGAATGGGTGGCGACAGTGCAATTGCTCTTGTTTCAAGTACGGCTCTTGCCCTTGGTATTGCGGCGGTGTCGCTTGCAGGCGGTGTAAATACTAATGTAAATGACTATATGTTTGGAAGCATTGTTGCTATATCAAAGGAGGATATGTACATTTGTGTACCGGTCCTGACTTTAGTAATTGTCCTTTTTGTTCTTTTATATAACAGAATCTTTGCTGTGACTTTTGACGAAGGCTTTGCGAAGGTTTCAGGGGTCAAAACCGAGATGTACAATATGATTGTTGCGATTCTTACGGCAGTAACCGTGGTTATAGGTATGCGGATAATGGGAACACTGCTTATCTCAGGACTTATAATTTTTCCGGCACTTTCGTCAATGCGTCTTTTTCGGTCCTACAAAGCTGTAATAATAAGCTCTGTTGTTATATCCTGCCTGTGCTTTATAGCCGGAACACTTGTATCAATAATTTTTGAAACTCCCGTGGGAGCAAGCATTGTTATTGCAAACGCTGTGGTTTTTACATTGTTTACACTTGTTGCAAGGATAACAAAATAAAATTAAGGCAAGCACAAAACTGTGCTTGCCTTTACTGTTTGGTTTTATAAATACCGAAGTATTATTTGTAGAAAGCCTGTCTTCCGAGAACCTTATAAAGAATTCTTGTTCTTGCAACCCAGCCGGTCTTGTTGGTGGAGTATGTGAAGTAGAGACAGTCAGGAGCAAGGTCAAGACCATTGAGAGCTGCCCTGCAGGCAACAATTGTGTCTGCCGTAGGTTTTGCTTTTACAACATTTCCTTTTTGTGCGGGAGGGAACTGCACACCGTGTTTGGTGTCGTAAATAACATCGTATACCGTATTCGGGAAAAGATTGCTTTCGCGTCTGTTGAGAATAACATTTGCAACCATCACCTTTGCCTCAAAGCTAACGCTTCCCGACTCGCAGGTAACAATTCTTGAAAGCCAGTATAAATCCTCTTCATTGTAATACTTTTCAATGTAAGAATCCGGAACGGTATATTCGGGGATGCTTACCTTTATCTCGTAATTCTGGCTGTTTACTTCAACAGTTCCGCCAAGAGACTTGAAAATAAAGTATGCATCTGTGTAAAGAGTACCGTTTTCGAGCTTCTGCGGAGCATAGTTCCAGTAATCGTTGATATAACAGCAGTTGTCAGCCGGTACAAAAACAAGCTTTGATGAGCCCTTTGTAACCGCTGCAGTGCTTGTTACCGCATCCCAGGTAACAGTAGCTCCAAGAGCCTCACTTGCATATCTTACAGGAACATATATTACTCCGTTTGTGTCAAGATAGCCTTTACCGCCATCTTCGAGGTATTTTCCGTTTACATTGATGTCAACAGGTACTTTGTAGCCTTTGTAGCTTACCTGCGAGGCACTCACTGAAATCTGTGACAGGACAATAACAGTAAGTACAAAGCCTGCAAGAAATGCGGACAATGTTTTTTTAAGCATAATTATAATATCCTTTCATCAAAATTGGAGTTTTGTGCGACTTTTTCGCCTTTCTTTTTTGTCTGGAATTTCCAATAATCAATGTGCTTTTATGTAGTTCAAAAAGCCACATCTTTTTTATTATATCACATTTTTTCCAATTTGTCAAATTTTACTCAGTTTGCCTATAACTTTATTTTTTGTGGAATAATTTTTTCATTGAGATTTCACTACAAAACTAAATTGGATTTATTCGTTTCAACACAAAAGCCACAGTTTAAACTGTGGCTTTTGTGTTAATCTGCGTCTATAACATCTACTTCTGTTAATCTAAATGTTGCCAACATATGTACTCCCATATCCTGTACCAAAGCATATTTGCAACGGGGATTTACAGTTCCTTCTGTGTCATTTGCCCAACCGCCTAATTCTATTCTTACTGAAGTTGGACCATCAACTGTAAATACGGCATTTTCGCCGTGTTTTCCTTCCCATAGTATTTTGCCACTTGAATCAACAACTGCGGCTCTACGGGAAGAAAATAATCCAACCCAACCTTCAACAACATTGTTCGGCATTTTAATTCTTACTGTTCCCGTAGTAACAACTTCGGCTAATGGACACCCGCAGTTTATACAGGTTTTTGCCTTGTCGCTTATCTCTTTTCCACATTCTGGACATTTAATAAGTGCCATTTCTTTATTCCTCCTATGTATAATATAAAAAAGTGTGTCCCAATCTTGGAACACACCAAAAAAGTGCAGTCCCTCGATTGTTGCTACACAATGCTCTACCTATTTTTCACAGGAATGAGTAAGAGAGAAAACACCTTTTTACAAAGGTTATTTTCCCTATGAAAAATAGTCTTATGCATTTGTGTAGCAGACACAGTTTATCATACTTGGTATGATTTGTCAAGCATTTTTAACATTTTCATCAAAATGCCTATCTTGTTTGTCTTCTTCCGTTAAATATCCCCAAACAAAAACACTTTTCGATACATATGGAATTAATTATGGAAATAATATGGTGCAAAACGGAAACATTTAATAGAGAGTGCAGAATTTTTGTCAAAACAAACAAAATTTTTCCTAAAGACTTTCAAAAAACGTCATTTGACACCTTGACAATAATCGACAGTTTTGGTATAATTACAAAGGATAAAATCTATCAATTTTATTTTGGAGGTTGCGGATATGCCGGATTTGTCAAAAGAAATACCCTTTGGTGAGCTTGCCATTATTGGTACAAAGGGTACAGAGGAAATGTGCAAGAGAATTGCAAACTACATTGGTGAATGGAGAAAAGAAGAGCCCCATTATATTATAGAAAGCGTTTTCTCCCGTTTTGGCTCCGGTGAAGGCAAGGTAGTGCTTGGGGAATCTGTGAGAGGTAAGGACGTATTTATTGTTGCGGACTGCTTTAATCACAGCAAGGAAACAGAGTACACAATGTACGGCAGAAGCGTACCTATGAGTCCCGATGACCACTACCAGGATGTAAAGAGAGTTATCGCTGCAATAAGCGGTAAGGCTGCAAGAATCACACTTGTTATGCCTATGCTTTATGAAAGCCGTCAGCACAGAAAAACAGCAAGAGAATCCCTTGACTGTGCAGTATTCCTTGCGGATCTTGTAAATATGGGCGTTTCCACAATTATGACCTTTGACGCTCACGACGACAGAGTAAGAAACGCTGTTCCTCTTAACGGTTTTGATAACCTTATGCCTACATATCAGATGTTCAAGGCATTTATGAAAAACGAAAAGGACATTGACATCAAGAATACAGTTATCGTATCCCCCGACGAAGGTGCTCTCGGCAGAGGTATGTACTATTCTTCGGTACTCGGTATTCCTCTTGCAATGTTCTATAAGAGACGTGATTACACTATAGTTAAAGACGGCAGAAATCCCATTGTCGCTCACGAATACCTCGGTGATGATGTATCCGGCAAGGAC
>JAFWWX010000273.1 GCA_017517985.1 Clostridia bacterium
CCTTGTTTGCGTTAAGAGCAATCTTAATTGCACCTTCAGCAGCAGCAAAGGATTCGTGACCTGCGAGGAAGCAGATGCACTCTGTTTCTTCGGAGAGAAGCATGGATGCGAGGTTTCCGTGGCCAAGACCAACCTTTCTGTTTTCAGCAACAGAACCGTTGATACAGAATGCCTGAAGACCAATACCGATTGCAGCAGCAGCGTCAGCAGCCTTTGTGCAGCCCTTCTTGAGAGCGATAGCAGCGCCAACAGTGTATGCCCAAATTGCGTTTTCAAAGCAGATAGGCTGAGTTTCTCTTACTATCTTATCGCAGTCGATACCTGCAGCTAAGGTAATTTCCTTACACTCTTCAATGGACTTGATGCCGTATTCAGCGAGAACAGCGTTAATTTTATTTACGCGTCTTTCGTAGTTTTCAAATAATGCCATTTTTCAGTACCTCCTCCGATTAGTCTTTTCTGGGGTCGATGTACTTTGCAGCTTCATCGAATCTGCCGTAAGTACCGCGAGCCTTTTCGTATGCGGTGTTAGCATCGTCGCCCTTCTTGATGAAGTCTGTCATCTTTCCGAGGGAAACGAATTCGTAACCGATAACCTGGTCGTCTTCGTCAAGAGCCATTCTTGTAACATAGCCTTCAGCCATTTCAAGGTATCTTACGCCCTTAGCCTTTGTGCCGTACATTGTACCAACCTGGCTTCTTGCGCCCTTACCAAGGTCTTCAAGACCTGCACCTACTGTAAGTCCATCTTCAGAGAAAGCGGACTGTGAACGTCCGTAAACGATCTGGAGGAAGAGTTCTCTCATCGCTGTGTTGATAGCATCACAAACAAGGTCTGTGTTGAGAGCTTCAAGAATTGTCTTGCCCTGAAGAATTTCAGCCGCCATAGCAGCGGAGTGAGTCATACCAGAGCAACCGATGGTTTCAACGAGAGCTTCCTCGATGATACCGTTCTTTACATTGAGAGAAAGCTTACAAGCACCCTGCTGAGGAGCGCACCAGCCGATACCGTGTGTAAAACCGGAAATGTCTGTAATTTCCTTAGCCTGTACCCACTTGCCCTCTTCGGGAATGGGAGCCGGACCGTGATTGGGGCCCTTAGCTACGCAGCACATTGATTCTACTTCGTGTGAGTAATTAATCATTGTTTTATATCTCCTTTAAATTTTTTTGACATATTTGGTGCGACGCAGAAACAACAGTTTTGTTTGCTGTTTCCGAGCACGCGATGATTAATTCGGAATTCAGCGTAATTTTTAATTACGCAATAATCTCTCCCATCATTCCGGGAGTGCAGCCTGCTGCGTTGGATTCGTCTGTATCAACGTGCATAGCAGGAGCGAACTTGTCAGAAACACGAACAACAACATCACCGAAAACATTGCATCTTCCGTCGGAGTCAACCTTTACGGAAACAATCTGCTTGTCAGCAAGGCCGAAGTTTTCAGCAGTTGCTGTATCAAGGTGAATGTGTCTCTTTGCGGCAATAACGCCTTCCTCTATTGTAACTTCACCGCAGGGACCAACCAGTGTGCAAGCACCTGTACCTGCGATATCGCCGGATTCACGAACGGGAGCTGAAACTCCGATGCTTCTTGCGTCTGTGAGAGAGATTTCAACCTGTGTAGCAGGTCTTTCCGGTCCGAGAACGCTTACGCCTGCAAGCTCCTTCTTTGCACCCTTAACGGTTACTCTTTCCTCGCAAGCGAACTGACCGGGCTGTGAAAGATCTTTTTTCTTTGTAAGCTCGTGTCCCTTACCAAAAAGAATTTCAACGTGTTCACGGCTCAGGTGAACGTGACGTGCACTTGTTTCAACCAGAACTTTGTTTGCCATTTTTCTGTCTCCTTTATATTATGTATTTTTTGCTTTGGAATAATTCACGGGATGCTGTCTTTACACCCTGTTCCATCCTTTAGTATACCATATATATCTGCAAATATAAAGTACGAATTGTTAATTTTTAGTCAGTTCGTTTTATTTAGCAAAAACATCATTTTTTCCACACAAGCACATGGCTTTTCCATCCACATTGCCGAAAACTGTAGGGGCAGATATTATCCGCCTCTACAAATTATATACGGTATTAATTGTGCAAATGTGTGTTGAAAATAACCCTATTTAGAGAGTGTCTTTCTTTTAGCCCACGCAAAAGGGTAGTCGCAATCTCATAATTTTTCAGCCAGCAAAGCTTATTCTTAACTATTAATTTCGCAAATCCCCCTATTTTAGATGCCCTAGACAAGGGCAGTCGCAAACTTATTCTTAATTTCAAAATTTCCCTTTTTGCAAACAGCCTCAAAAGCAAAACAAAAGCCCACCTTGCGGTGGACTTGTTTATTTATCTGTTACCGGTTACTGTTCCTCTTTCATAATGAGGTTTTCGATATGATTAAAGGTGTCATATCGGGGCTTGGCAGGTGGATCTATTTTAAGTCTGTAAAATTCTGCCTTATAAAGCCCCCGGAAGAGAGGTCCGAATACAAAAAGAATAATAAAATAGAATATAGTAACAATCATAAACAGCGAGCCAATGAAGGGAATCATGCAGAACAGACCAAGAATAAGACTGATAAGACCTGTGATAATTGCATAGAAGAAATCAGCCAGCCACATTTGAAGTTTCTTACCTCTTGTGAGCTCCATGGATAGTCTGAGAGCCTGTGTTGCAGTCACATCCGGTCTTGTGGAAAGGATGTAGGGGACAAATGAGTAGGAATAATTTTTTGATATAACATAAATAGAAATCGGAATAGCGGAAATAATAGCAAAAATTAGACCAATAACGCCAAAGATAGCAGCACCCATATCGCCGAAAACTCCACCGATGAGTGTTAATACAAGAAATACAAGAAGTGCAATTCCCATACCTGCAAGAGTCCAGATAACAGACCAAATCTTTTGCCACGCCATACCGCCTGCAATTCTGAACACGCCCTTACCGAAGCCGGAGAAAAGCTGGTCGGAGTTAACCTTCTTGCCGTCAAGACCATCAAGATAAACTCTTGACATACCAACTGTGATTACATAGCCAAAAGCAATTCCGAGGAAAGGAAGACCAGTTGTCAGAATTGTGGCAATCGCAGTTACAATACCGGAGAGAAGCGAGAGTCCCCAGAGCATAAACGGCTTCTTTTTGATTACGCCAAATGCACTTTTAAATGCGTACATAAACATAAAATAGTACCTCTTTTCTGAAAATTTCAGCTTATTTTGCTGTTTTGTATGTTTTAAACTCCCCGCAAAATTATCAATACCTTTTATTGGATATAACCGGTATTTTTAAAAATTCCGTCATATTATGGCATTACTTCACAAATTTTGCCGTATTATGTCGCAGAAACATTTTTGAATTTCATTGTAGCGTTTTTCTCTAACAGTAAAGTATATTACGACCCCTATGTAAAATATACCCGCAAGAAAAATTTATTTGACAAACTGCATAAGCTGTGTTATAATTAGAATAGTATATTGTGTCCGCAAAATACTGTAAATGAATGTAACGGCACATCCTCTGCCGTAATATATAAAAATCTAAGAAAGGAGAGATTGTGAGGCTTATTCCTGCAATTATCAGAAAAAAGACACAAAAGTTGCCTGGGCGGTTACGGCAACAGGGCAAACACAGTCATTCGGTGACTTTTGCCAGTGTAAGTACAATTTTTGTTCTGAACAGGTAATGCTTCGGGATAGTATAATATATGGGGATTAATAATCTCGGTACGGCTCTTTCGCTAATGCTTGCAGAAATAAAATCCGGAACATTTCCCGGAACAGTTCTTATAGAGGGCAAGGACGAAGGCTCGCGTATGGAGGCGGCAAGACTTTGCGCTGCGGCGCTTGTCTGCGAATCGGAGGATAAACCCTGCGGGGAGTGCAATTCCTGCAAAAAAGTCCTTTCAGGAAGACACCCGGATGTGACGGTGGTAGTATCCGGGGACGAAAAGGTTTCGGTAGGAGATATACGCAAAATAAGACTTGATGCCGTAATCAGTCCCTTTGAGGCTGAATGTAAGGTTATAATTTTAGACAAGGCACAGACACTTAATGTGCAGTCGCAGAACGCACTTCTAAAAATTCTTGAAGAGCCACCAAAGGGTGTATATTTTATTCTGACAAGTCCCTCGTCAAAACTTCTTCTTGCGACGGTGGACTCAAGATGTGCAAAATTCTCCCTGGGTGCTGTTTCCATGGAGGATGTTTACCACTCGGTAAGTGAATTTTCAAAGGACGCATCAAAAGAGGAAAATCTTCGTCTTTCAAATACTGCGCTTTACCTTGACGGCTTTATTCCAAGCGAAAAGAGCGTTGCTATGCTGAAGATTGCTCTTGAAGTATGTACGGAGTTTTATTCAGGCGGTAAATTCCCCTTTGAAAAGCTCCCGGCAAAAAAAGACGACAGCGAGTTACTGAAGATTATACTTAAGGTTCTGTCTCTCTCTGCCCTTGAAGTGCTTAAGGCAAAAAAGGGGATATTGCCCGACGACGCGGGGATTCTCGGAAAAGAGTCTCTTTTGAGTGCAACTGGGAGGATTCCTCTAAAAACAGCATTTTACCAATATGGTTTTTTCTGTGAGCTTTATGAAAGACTTGAGGAAAATGCAAACCTGGGAGCTGTGATTGCAACACTGCGCGCAGGTATTTACGATTAAGATATTATTAAGACAGTATATTAATTAAACAATATGTTATTTAAGGCAGTTAATTCGGATTTATTACATTAAAGAAAGGTTTAAAATGAGCGAATATAACAATCAGAATAAAGGTGCAAAGAAAAGCAGCTTTGCAAAGCCCGGCGATGAGAGCATCGTTTCCGGCAAATCCTTCTTTCTTTCCTTTGGAAAGCAGAAAAAAGGACCGTCAAATCCGCTTATAGAAAGCGAAAAGAATAAAAATAACGCAAAAAACACTAAAGAGCAGAATAATAGCTCAAAGAACAATAATCACAATCAAAAAGCGCAGAATACACAGCAGGAAAACAGACCCGACAAACAAAAAGATAAAAACCACAAAGGCAAGCATCACGGTCATCATCACGGCGACAAAAAGCAGAATCAGAACGGAGAAAGACAACAGATTCAGAATGTAAAGCCGCAGGATAAGCAGGAAACTGCACCGCAGCAGGAACGCCACGAAAAGAACAACTCCAGCTTTAATCATAAAAACAAGCATAAGAAAAACAACCGTCATCGTAATCAGGGTGTGGACACAAGAGAAGAAAAGAGAGAGGAAAAGCACCAGAACCCCAATCATCAGAAAAATGTACAGAGGGATAACGGCAGAAAGACAGCTGACGAGCAGACCGTAAAACAGGAAAAAGCGGTTGCTTCTGCAAGTACCGAAAAAAAGGCGGATACAAATTTCTCCCAGCACCGTTTTGACGAGAGAAAGCGTCATAAGCACAAAAAGGAAAAGTTTGTTCCCACAGCACCGGAAACTACAGACACAAATGAAGAGCTACTTCAGCCTATAGTTGACAGGGCAAGTATTGTTTCCTCATCTGCAAGAGGCTTCGGACTTCGTGGCACAAAGAGTATGTTCTCGTCAAATACACACAGCACAGCATCGGTAGATTCCGACGAGCCACAGTATGTCGACAGAAACAGACCTCTTGCCGAACAGATACTTGAGCAGTCAAAGCCAAAAACATATAAAAACCACCTGACAGAGGAAGCTGAAACCGTAGAGGTTATCGGCGTAAGATTCCGTGAGGCAGGAAAGGTTTATTATTTCGACCCGAGAGGATGCAAGATTGAAAAGGGTCAGGCGGTTATCGTTGAAACCGCAAGAGGCGTTGAGTACGGCTTCTGCGCAATTGCCAACAGATTTGTAAGCACAGATAACATCGTTCCTCCGCTCAAGCCCATTCTTCGTGTGGCAACAAGCGAAGATACCGAAAGATATGAGGGTAACAAGAATCTTGAGGCAGGTGCAGCAAAGATTTTCCGTGAAAAAGTACGCGAACTCGGACTTGAAATGTCCCTTATATATGTGGAATACACCTTTGACAACGGAAAGCTTCTTTTCTACTTCACCGCCGACGGCAGAGTCGACTTCCGCGAGCTTATAAAAGAGCTTGCGGCAACATTCAGAACAAGAATTGAGCTTCGTCAAATTGGTGTAAGAGATGAGGCGAAGATTGTAGGTGGCCTTGGCATCTGCGGAAGACCTGTCTGCTGTAAGAGCTTCCTTGGCGAATTTTCCCAGGTTTCAATTAAAATGGCAAAGGACCAGAACCTTTTTATAAACTCCTCAAAGATTTCCGGAACCTGCGGAAGATTTATGTGCTGTATAAGATACGAAGACGAGGTATATCAGAAAGAGTACGAAAAAACGCCAAAGGTTGACGCAATAGTCGAAACTCCGGAGGGAAAGGGTGTTGTCGTGGAAAGCAACGCTCTTAAAGGACAAGTTAAGGTACTACTTGACGAAAAGCCCGATTCCGTTGCAGTTCCCTTCAAATGTACCGAAGTAAAACTTCTGGGATATATAAAAAAGGATAACGAAAATGAAGTCCCTGAAGATGTGGAAATTCCTGAAAACGATATGTAGGATTAAGCTCTTATAATTAACAGGCATATCAATTTCCGCAAAATGTATTTCTTAATATTTTGAAGAACCAATGCTAATATTTATTAGCATAGCCAAAATTATCAAAAAGACAGCTTTTAACAAAAGGTACAAGCAGGGCGGTTATTATCGCCCTGCTTTTTTGCTGCTCGCCTCTCTCTGTCAAGGGCTTCGCCCCCAACGCCTTGAAAAAATTCGGAATTAATGAGAAAATTTACTGTGTAAATTGTATTGTTTGAAATTACAAACAACAAATTTTAGGATTGCAACAAGACAATCGCACTATTGAGAATATTATTGCCCCGCCCGAGGAGCTTTGCGAGTCGGGCAAAGTCGTGGGTCAAGGGAGTCTCCGACTCCCTTGTGGGGGTGTTGGGGGCGACGCCCCTGACAGAGAGAGCAGCAAGACAATCGCACTATTGGGAATATTGTTGCCCCGCCCGAGGAGCTTTGCGAGTCGGGCAAAACTCGTGGGTCAAGGGAGTCTCCGACTCCCTTGTGGGGGTGTTGGGGGCGACGCC
>JAFWWX010000274.1 GCA_017517985.1 Clostridia bacterium
AGGCGATTTTATATGTTGGAAAAGATGTTCACAACCAAAATGAGTGCAGATAAAAAGAAACTACAAAGCAGATTTTCAAAAATCCGTTCTAAAAACGGAAGGCTTTCTAAATTGTTTAGTGGTATTCTTTTTGGAATTATTATAATTGCAATAATTAGTGTTGGAGTAATTATTGCAATAAATATCACCAAAGATTACAGAATGACTGAGGACGAATTTTCTGACTATATAAATCGTCCTATCGGCTCAATTATGGCAGACCTTGATTATGTTGATGATGAAAAGCTGGTATTCCACTATCTTGAAGGGTTTTTCGTTATTGATCAGCAAAGCTATGAAATAAGGCACAAAATAAACCTTAGTAAATTAAACATCGCTGGACATACACAGGGCGATTGCTTTACTGTTTTTAAGATTGATAAAGACGGTAATTTTGCATATTTGGTAAATGAAGGACTCAACGATTTAGTTGGAAACTATGATAATTATATTATTAATCTTACAACAGGAGCAGTAAAGAAAGGCAATATGCCTGACGGAACGGAACTATTTGCGAATTATGCCGGAACAGCAACAGTAAAAGATGCTGAAGGCTGGGTTGGTACTGGTATAATTGAAAGAGATGGCAAAACATATTACTTAACTGTTAAGGACAGCGTAATAGGTGCAATTCAGCTTGCAACAGTTTACGATAATGTTGGCAATAAAGTCGGTATGAGATATGTGTTTGGAGATGGATATGTAAGTCTTTCGCAGCAAAAGGTAAATATTATTCATGAGTCTTTAAATGATGAAGAGGAAATATTAATAAACAGTGGTTTTCAATGGGAAGTTAATGATGATAAAGTAAAATCCATTATTAATAAACTAAGCGAAACAAGAAATATGAAATACATAGATATAAAAGATGGCAATTATGATGTAAGAATATATGATATTTGGAACAATGCTACTGAAGAAAATAATCCGATGATTTTCATTATTGATAACTATAAGCTTGAACTTGTTTTTTCTATGAGTATTAGTATGGATGAACAAAGGTTTTTTGTAAACTTATTAAGCAATCCGGAGATTCAACAAAGCAACTTATATGCTAAAACTAAAGAATTTTTAGAAAAAGAATTTCGCAGAGTATATACACAATATTATGATATTCAGAATTTAACCATTTCTGATTGGCAAGAAAATGGAAATGAAGCGACTTTCTTTTACAAAATGACATTTTTGAATTATAATAGAGATCCGGATAAGGCTGAATACATACAGGAAGCGAAAAAGCGAAGTCAGAAAGAATACGAAACACTTTATAAAGATTATCTTGCTTTAAAAGAAGCAAATTATGAATTCAAAGTTGTTTTAAATGGTGGGGAAATTGAATTATATTCTAATGTTTCTCCAAAAGGGACGGAATGGGCACCGATAAAAATTGATGACTATGTTTTAAGTGAGTAAGGAGGCGAACGCAATGTTAGAAAAAATGTTTACAACAAAAATGAGTATGGATAAGAAAAAACTCCAAAACCGCTTTTCAAAGATTCGCTCTAAAAACGGTAAGACATCAAAATTTATAGCGTTGGCTGTGTTTGCTGTTATAATAGTGTCAATAATCTGTGTTTCCCTATGGGTTGCGGTTAATAGACAGGATGACACAGCGGTTAATAGTGACATAAAGCTTACATACAACGGAGAACTTCTTAAATTTAATACAGAACCATATGTTTTATCCGAAACAATGTCAACGGGATATTCAGGACAACTTATGGCATTCTTCCCGTTAGAAGAACTATGTCAAAAGCTTGCTGCAGAATGTGAAATAAACTTAAATGAAGCAGTTATTAAAATTCCTGGGGCAAATGACAATTACAGGATTAGCCTTGGAAAGAATGAAATTTATTATGAATCGTTGATTGGCGCAAGTGCAACAAGAGAAACTAAAACTGCACCAGAAGCAAAAAACAGCACACTTTATATTCCTTATTAGTTTATAGAATACATCTTCATAGATGCTAATAACTACGATATCTTCGGAAGTACATTGTATAAGAATGAAACAATGAATATTCAGTTTGAAATTCCTATGTATTGGCTTGGGAAATATATTGCTGATGAAACATCGGAAGATGATGGATATGTTGTGCTAAAGCATTCTGAGATTGCAAAAAAATATGAAGGTGCAGGGGCAATCTGTTCTATTTATCGAGAACCCGATGAAACTCTTGAAGCAACTTTGAATATGCTAGGTAATCAGACAGTAGTATGGCAAAATCAGGATTATGCTTACATTGTTGGCAGACCGACAGATGTTCAGTACCCCACAGTGGCAAGCAATGATAAGGAAGATGTTGCTTTTGCAGATGAATATGAGAGAATGTCTAAAGGTATAACTCTTATTGAATCAACCTTTTCGTTAATAAATGATATTGATACTCCGATTATAACTAATGCAGAAAATATGTCGTATGCACAAATCAAAGACCTTCAAAGACAGGTAGATAACGGACATTTTCCTTGGAGATTAGATTATGAGCAGGTTATGCAGTCTTACATTTCAGGTAAGGGATATGGCGTTGAAGATGGTTCCCTTATGTCATTTGCAGGAGGTGGAGAGAAATGCAGCGGTGTGTATGCTATAGGAAACTACCGGCATCATATTGAATTATTTAAACCAATTGATAAAACAGAACACGGTATTTGGATTGTGCGCAGTTATAAATTGGTTGAGCCTTTAGAAATAAAAGAGATAATATTTCACAATATAACTCATAAGAACAACAAATCAACTGCTGAAAGAGCTTTGAAACGAGATGATGGCTGGTATAATCTCCTTCGTGATGCAAGTGCGTATATCAATTTTAATGGTGTTATTCCGCAATCTGTCGTTGCAAAATTTACTCCTGCAGGAACGGAAATGCAAGAATTTGAAAAAGAGGTAGGTCGTGTTATAGCACCATTTGAGCAAATTCCAATTTTAATAAATATGAGCTTTTCAAAAGAAGATACTATGGGACATTTGCAATTTGAATTTAATTTTGAAGATGGCTCAAAAGTTAAATCAGAACTATTCAATGTTTTAATAGAACACTAAGGGAGTGTGATATAATGAAAAAAATATTATCAATGATTTTATGTATGGTGATTTTGGCTACAAGTGGTATATCCTGCTTTGCTGCATCAGTCAGTGAAACTTCAGATACACCAAATGGTAACATAATCAAATACCTCAAATCAGCAGAAAGCTATGATTATGGTAATACTGCTTATATTATAAGAGATAAAGAAACGAAGCAAATTATTCCTCTTTCGATAGGTCCTCTTGATGGATATAGTTATGCTTATCTTCCGGAAAATAGTGATTTTACCGTAGAAAAAGTAGAGAAATATACAACGCCTTTTAATGACTTGGGTGAGAAATATAA
>JAFWWX010000275.1 GCA_017517985.1 Clostridia bacterium
AAACAGAAGAATTGAAAAATAACCTGTGCGGAATCATAGAGAATTTAATTACAAACGAAAAAGTGGACACCTTCCTCTTTGGAAGCAAAAGCGAGTTTGACAGTCTATGCCTAAAAACAGCAACTGAACTAAAAGAAAAATATCCTCACATCAAACGGATATATGTCAGGTCTGCATATCAATACATTCCCGACTGGTATGAGGATAGCTTGCTTAAATATTATGAAGACACATACTTTCCGGAGCAGATTGAAAACTCAGGCAAAGCCTCTTACGTGGAACGCAATCAGGAAATGATTAACCACAGTAAATTCTGTGTGGTATATTACGATGAAAATTATCTTCCGCCAAGACGAAAAAACAGCAGACGGGATTTATTTGATTATCAACCCAAAAGTGGAACCGCAGTCGCTTATGACTATGCCGTGAAAAAGAAAAAGGAAATTATAAATGTGTTTAGCAGTAATTAACACATGCAAAGCAAAGCCTCCAAGGAGAGTAAATCCTTAGAGGCTCATTCTTTTTTATTCAATTATTGCAATAATCTGTGTGATGAACTTGCTTTTATCTTTATGTTGTGGCGGTCCTTCAAGATAAATATTACGGAATACACCTGTCAGCGTCAGATTATTTTCTTCTGCATAGGAAAGAAGTCTCTTTCGTACTTCGGAAATTTCCTCATAAGCACCATGGTGGAAAAATGAAAGTGCTTTGAGTTCGGGGAGATGCTTTATGTATTCACCTTCGCTTCCTTGAGGCACAGCAACACAATATGAAATGTCTTGCGGAGCATTCGCAGAATACTCGGTGAAATACATTCTCCTTGTTGTATCGGTTCCGTGTAATCTCATAGCTTCAAGAGCCGTATCTCTCAAAAGATTTGTCTTGTCAGCAATAGAGGTTGAGTTATACACACGGCAGTATATCGTCTGCGGTTCAATCGTGATTTCCCGTATAACATTACCTTTTTTCTGTGTTCTTTCCTTCAGCTTTTCAATGGTGAGATTAAGTTCATCACGCATTTTTTCAAGCCGTTCTATCATCGGTTGTAAATCCGTTGTATCGCTGAAATATGCTCTTATTTCGTCAAGCGACAACCCTAAGTCCTGAAATACACGGATTGTACGGATTTGAGTAAAGGTATCAATGGTGTAATATCTGTTGCCTGTAGCACCGTCTTTTTTGTCCGGAGTTATAAGACCTTTTGTTTCATAGTTCAATATAATTTTTCTTGTGATTCCAATGGCTTTTGCTATCTCGCCGATGGAAAATAAATTGTTATTATCCATAAAAAAACCTCGTTTTTTTGTATAAAATCAATATTTTTGAAAAAATTCGAAAAAATTCTCAAAAAACACTTGAATCGCCCATTGATGGGCGGTGTATAATCATTATAGCATAGAATATTTAATTTTTCAAGATGTGGAGGGTGATAAATTTGATACTGAAGGATTATTGCATTAAGGAAAGAATGGAGTACCTATTAACAGAGTGGGATGACGAAAAAATCTTCCGTTCACCCCGGAAACAATCAGTCATACAAGTTCATTGCCTGTTTGGTGGAAATGCGAAAAAGGTCATTCGTGGCAGACGCAGCTTAGAAGCCGATCAACTACACTTACAAAG
>JAFWWX010000276.1 GCA_017517985.1 Clostridia bacterium
AAAAGCACAGCTATGCAGCCTGTTGCGGTGTTTCAGATATAGTCTTATTCCAAATGCTGAAAGACAATCCAAACTTAGATTATGTGTATCTGTGCTTGGACAATGATGAAAAAGGTTTGCAGGCCATTGAGAGAATGACTCAAAAATTAATTGAGGGAGGAATCGGATGCAAACCCTTGCTCTCAGAAACAAAGGATTGGAATCAAGACCTAACAACACCTGCCGAAGCTGAGGAAACTCAAAGCCTTCAACAAGCAATGTAAGGAGGTTCTGCGATGGGTAATATCTCAATTTTAGTAACGGTTGCCGCCGTAATGTTTGCCGTACTCGGTGCAATTACATTGTTAGCCTACATCTATAACCTCAATGACATTAAGGCAAAAACAGTCGGTGACGGACAACACGGTACTGCTCGATTTCTAAATAAAGGCGAAGTCAGAAAGATATATAAGCACGTTCCGTTTACACCAAAGAAGTGGCGGCAACAGGCTATGAACGGTCAAACACCAACGGTATCCCGGATAATGAGGAAACGAATATTCAAAAGTAAGAAACCGCCTAAACCCGAAAAACCGCTTCCGCAAGGAATAGTTGTTGGATGCACAGGCGGTAAGCATAGCACTACGGCGATGGTTGACACAGGCGATGTCCATGCCCTTATGCTCGGTGCAGCAGGTGTCGGTAAAACTGCTTATTGGCTTTATCCTTGTATTGAGTACGCATGTGCAAGTGGTATGAGTTGGCTCTCAACAGATACCAAGGGCGACATTATGCGAAACTACGGTAGGATTGCTCAAGACCAATACGGATATAAAATATCTGTAATTGACCTCAGAAATCCAACGAAATCGCACGGCAACAACCTGCTCCATCTTGTTAACAAATACATGGATAAGTATGCTGAAAGCGGTCTGCTCATAGATAAAGCAAAAGCGGAAAAGTATGCAAAAATCATTTCAAAGACAATTATTCTGTCGGGTTCAGACTCAGCAGCTTACGGTCAAAATGCATACTTCTATGATGCCGCCGAAGGACTTCTCACTGCTACTATTCTGCTCGTGGCTGAGTTCTGCACTCCACAGAAAAGACACATAATTTCTGTATTCAAAATCATTCAGGAATTGCTATCTCCGACTCAAAAGAAAGGAAAAAATCATTTCCAACAGATAATGGAGATTCTGCCCGAAACACATAAGGCAAAATGGTTTTCTGGTGCAGCTCTTAACTCTGCCGAACAGTCAATGGCATCGGTAATGTCAACAGCGCTTTCCCGACTTAATGCCTTTCTCGATTCTGAGTTAGAACAGCTCCTATGCTTTGATACAGAGATAGATGCCGAACAGTTCTGCAACGAGAAGTGTGCTATATTCGTAATCATGCCCGAAGAAAATCCCAACACCTTCTTTATGATTTCTCTTATCATACAGCAAATGTACCGAGAGATACTTGCGGTCGCAGATGAGAACGGCGGTAAACTTAAAAACCGCTGTATATTCTTCTGCGATGAGTTCGGCACACTTCCAAAAATTGAATCTGCCGAAATGATGTTCTCTGCATCCCGTTCAAGAAGACTTCAAATTGTCCCTATAATCCAATCCTTCGCACAGCTCGAAAAGAACTACGGAAAAGAAGGCGCAGAGATTATAGTCGACAATACTCAGCTCACTATATGCGGCGGCTTCGCTCCGAACAGCAGCTCTGCCGATGTTGTTTCAAAAGCACTTGGCAGTAAAACTGTAATGTCCGGCTCGGTATCACGAAGCAAAAATGATCCGTCACAATCTCTACAAATGATAGAAAGACCGCTTATGACTCCCGATGAACTCAAGTCATTGCCTAAAGGTCAGTTTATCGTTATGAAGACTGGCGTTCATCCTATGAAGGTAAAACTGAAACTCTTCTTTGAATGGGGTATTGAGTTTGAAAAAGGCAAAGAGTATGAACTGCAAGGTCATGAAAACCGCAAGGTCGAATATGCTGACAAGAAAGAAATCATGGACGGCATCGTCAAGAAGTACCATCAAGATTGGTTGTTGCCTCCTCAAAAGAGTCAGGCAGGTGCAGACACAGGCGGTCAGAGTCAGATACATAGTGAGTCTAATGAACCGAATCAGTCTCAAACGGTTGTTAGCGATGAGAAGAAAGATAAGTCAGGTAAAGGCGGCGGTCGGGGATTAAAGACAACAGCACCAATCAATCGTGGTAAAGTTCCGGAGGTGAATCCAAGTGAGCAGACTTAATTTTCTGTATCAGATGGATTTGCCTCACAGAGCCTTATCTGTATATACCTATCTTTCTGACCGTGCCAACATGCAAGGTGAATGTTGGCCGTCTATTCCCACCATTGCATCAGACCTCAAGCTGTCTCAATCAACCGTCCGCAGAGCATTAAAAGATTTGCGAAAAGAAGGTCTGCTCGAAACTGAACAGCGATACAGAGCCAAAGGTGGAAACAGCAGTCTGCTATATAAAATCAAGACAAAATAAAAAATCCCCTTCACCAAGGGGTTAGTATACCTACTTGGTGACAGGGGGTTCCTGTCATGATGACAAGAGAAAGTGAACCTCCCAACACGAATAAACTTACAGCAGAATAAATGAATAAACAAGTTTAATTTAATCAGCATAAGTAGTATAGAAGCGTGATTTTGCTAAAGTTATTCGCTCTTTTTCTTCTCTGCCGTTAAAAACTCTTTGAAGACATAACCGAATGTGGTATAATAA
>JAFWWX010000277.1 GCA_017517985.1 Clostridia bacterium
CAAAGTATGAGAGTCATGCACGTCGTATTCTTACACTGCAGAATGAAATTGCACTGTGTAGGGACGACATCAAAAAATACGAAAAGGAGATTGAGGCACATTCTGTGCGAATCGCGGAATTAATGAAAAAACATGAACACGGTGTTATGGAAACAACCACCGATAAAATACTCATTGATTTCGCAACTAAAACTTCCACACGAACAGACACAACACTGCTCAAGAAAAAGTATCCAACCATTCACAGTGAGTTGGTTACAACAACCGAGAGCAGAAAACTCAAGTTGTCTGTCCAGCCTTTATAGGCAGAAAGGAACATTATGAAGAATTGTATCTTTACTGAAGGATGGGAAAACCGTCTTAATGAGCAGATGCTAACCTATAACCGTTGTAAAAAGAAGGCTTATATTTGTTCTCCGCTCGGCGCTTCAAGCAAAGAGCAGGTATTACAGAATATGCAGGATGCTAAGGCGTACATGTATTACGCATCCGAAGTTCTCGGATGTGTTGCAAGAGCACCTCATGCATATCTTCCTGCGCTGCTCTGCGACAAAGTACCTGCAGAACGTGCATTGGCGCTTGAGTTCGGATTAAAGCTACTTGAACAGTGCGAAATACTTCTTGTTTGCGGTAGCCGTATCAGCGATGGAATGCTTTCAGAAATTATCAAGGCAGCCAAGCTGAATATGAATATACTCGTTTTCGATGACGATATATACACGCAGACAAAGAAAATCGTAACTACAAACGGTGGCGATAAATCAATTGTTTCTCTCGACAGAAACCATCCGATGCTGGCGTGTAATGTACGCTTGCACGGGATAGGCGGTGATGTAACTTGAAAAGGTTCTATCATCCGGTTGATATGCGCTCAAGAAAAGAAATGACGGATTTCCTTACCAAACATTTTCGCTATTATACTGCGAACTCCTGGAACGGATCACAATCGTATGCTTGTAATCTCAAAATAACAAGGCTCGGCCTTGACTCTGAGATAGTTAACAAGCTCTTCGATATGATTCAGGTTCAGGAGTTTTTTTATGGGATAAAAGACCTCATAAATGAGTTCAACAGCGAACACAATTATCTGTGGCAGGCGGGCATGAACGGCAGAAACGGTGGTTATCTGGTCCTGTACCAAGGAACGGCAACCGTATCTGAATATAAATCGTTCTGCACCGCTTGCGGGCAGAAAAACTACAAGAGTGTAAAAGAAAGCGGTAATATCTGTGGAAGATGCAGAAGTTCAAGCCGAGTCGATTATTCTACACCTCCTCTTAATATATCTATATATCCCGGTCGCAGCACCGATGACGGTGAAGATTTTGAAGACTGGGACATTGATGATATAAGAGCGCGTGTCAGACTGATTCAGGAACTCGACATGCTTGCTGATTCCATCGTTGATTATGCTCTTGACTGTGCCAACAATTATACCGTTGAGGATGAGGAGATATTAATTCCCCAGACTCAAAAGGTACTCGTACCTATCGCTTAACGAAAGGAGAAATGATATGTTATGTCAGTTTAGCAGGTTAGTTTACCCCAGCAATGTCGGAAATATCACTCCCGGCAGTTATATGGTGGCAGTTTATACACCCTGCGAAAAGGTTCTTGATAGTGCCGGAAATTCCGTAACGCAGGTTAAAGCAGTCGGTTACTCGCTTCCTGTCTCGGATAAAATCCGGTATGACATGAAAGGTCAATGGAGCAAAAATTCCAAGCACGGGCTTCAGTTTGAAGTCGAAACCTATGAGGAAGTGATTAAGCCAACCAAGGAAGGCATTATTGCTTATCTCTCGTCAGGTCAGATTAAAGGTATAGGACCTAAGCTTGCTGAAAGAATATTCGCAGCGTTTGGTCTGGAAACCCTTGATGTGCTGGACCAGGCTCCGGAAAAACTTATCAAGATTTCAGGCATCAGCGAATCCAAACTCAAAAAAATCTGCGATTCCTACCTTGCAAACCGAGGTGCCAGAGATGTAATTGCGTTTCTGACTCCTTACGGCATCACTCCTAACAGAGCTGTGAAGCTTTATAAGGAATACGGTAAAGATGCTATCAAGATTGTTCAAGAGCATCCGTACCGTTTATGTGAACTTGCAGGTATCGGATTCAAGACGGCAGACAAAATTGCAATGAGTATGGGCTTTGATACAATGTGTCCCGAAAGAATATCTGAAGGGATCTTATACACACTGACCGATGCGGAAACAAGAGGTCATTTGTGTATTGAAAAAGATGATTTTATCAAAGAATGCTTAAAGACGCTTGAAACACCGGAACTTACGGCAGGAATTGTCGGCAAATACGCCAATGAGCTTATAAGCAATCAAAGAATCTGCGTATATGATGATTGTCTGTACAGTGGCGGAACTTATATTGCTGAAAAGGTTCTTGCTATTTACCTTGAAAGACAGCTTGCCATGAAAAAGAAATTTCGGTATGACAATCTGGATGTGGAACTGGATAAAGAGGAAAAATTGCTAAAAATCAGGTTTGCTCCTGAACAGCGTGAGGCAGTGAAAACTGCTCTTACCAACGGTATCTCCATTATTACAGGCGGTCCCGGTACAGGAAAAACTTCGATTCAGCGTGCTATCCTTGATATTTACAGCCACAACAATCCGAAAAGCATCATTTGTTGCTGTGCACCTACAGGTCGTGCAGCAAGGCGTATGGAGGAATCTACCGGATATGACTCATCTACCGTGCATAAGGCGCTTTGCTTAATGGCAGGTGAAGATGGTGAATACGGCAGTCCCGAAAACATTGATGCAGACCTTGTTCTTATTGACGAGACATCTATGCTGGATATATATTTGTCCGGCAACCTGTTCTCAGCGTTAAAACCGGATACGCAAGTGATTTTTGTCGGTGATGCAGACCAGTTGCCGTCTGTAGGTCCTGGAGCCGTTCTGAACGAAATGATAGGCTGTGGACGCATACCTACCGTAAGACTGGAAAAGGTGTTTAGACAGTCAGCAGGCAGTCGCATTGCTACTAACGCAAAGCTTATCAAGCAGAACAATGTCGGGCTTGAGTATGGTGATGACTTCCAATTCATTGATTCGAGCGATATTACTGTTTCGGCAGACCTCATTGCTCAGATGTATGTTGAGGAAGTTGGCAAATATGGTGTAGATAATGTCGCACTACTTACTCCGTTCAGACAGCGAACTGAAACGGGTGCCAATGCTCTTAATGAGAAAATCCGTGATATTATAAATCCGTGTTCACCCGATAAACCTGAGATTACCCACGGAAGAAGACTATTCCGTCAGGGTGATAAGGTAATGCAGATTAAAAACCGTGATGATGTCAATAACGGAGATATTGGGTACATTACCCGTATTGAAAGTTGTGCCGGTGATACAACCGCATATATTGACTTTGGTGATGGCAGAGTTAAGGAATACGATTCCACCGATCTTGACCTTATAGACCTCGGTTATGCTTCTACCATACACAAGGCTCAAGGTGCGGAATATAAGTCGGTTATCATCAATCTGCAGAAGGCACACTATGTTATGCTTACAAGACCACTTGTTTATACAGCAGTAACCCGTGGTAAAGAACGTGTTATATTTGTTGGTGACCGAAAGGCATTATGTACTGCTATCAAACGCACGGATACTGAAAAACGAGGCACACGCCTTGCAAAAAGAATTCGTGAATATTCAAAATCTTAGCTCTTGAAAGGAG
>JAFWWX010000278.1 GCA_017517985.1 Clostridia bacterium
GTTAAGATATAATTCAGAACTGATTGAAAATTTCACATTTTTATGATATAATAAACTCACCGATAAATAAGAATTTGTTAAATAGAGGTATATAGTATGACTTTATCTCAAGCCAAAGAATTATTAAAATCAAATTTTATACCATTTACCGAAGTGGAGTTTGCAAATGAAGCGGATTTCCTCAATCATATATCACAATTTCCATACACTAAAAAAGCAAAAGGACACAAATTCTATGCTTTGATAATTCAAAGCAATAACGGAAAAAGACATGTAGAATTAGAATTTGAAGAGAAGAACGGCGAGTTTGTGTTTTGGGACTTATGGTTTGGGGATTTTTGTTTTGAATTTTTCTCCGGATACGCTGATGAAGATTGTTCATATCTAATTGAAGAAATTCAACGGATAATGAAAGGTAATTGTACCATTATAAATGTTACTAACCCAAAAACAAAGCGTTGGCTTGCTGATGCACAATTTGACCGTAATGATACCGATGATGATATGTTTGGCGAAATTGGTTTTCAAAAAGCTATGAAACGAATTAGAAAAGAGAGGACGTTTTTTGAACGGCTGTTTGGATTTAGACGAAGTTACGAAATCTACGATTGGAATACTTATGAATGCATAGTAAAATAATTTCCCAGTTCCAATTTATCAAATTAAAATAGGTGCAAAGCCTTTCACTGAAATGCACCCATAACTATAAATTTTGCACCCATTTTTTAAATGGTATCAAAATTTTAGATTACTCACAAAAAAAGACTGCAATTTTGATACAAAATTGCAGTCTTTTTTAACTAAATCCGCCTTCGTCGGAATAAATCCACTTCGTGGATGAAATTTGCTATTCGCCGGGCGGACACGACGAATTACGCAATATACCGCAAGCGGTATGCGCATGTGATGAAATCTGCCTTGCGGCAGGTTAGGATGGCGGATTTGATTTCATCTGAAGCCGTAGGCGGAAGATTTCATCCGTGTTCACTCGGATTTCATCCTGCAAAGCAGGATTTCATTAAATTTGTATGGTTTGTCGGGATGGTTTTTGTCCTTGCAAGCCTTTTTTTTGCTTTTAGCCGTAAAATACAAATCGTTCACTTTATACCCCTTTTGTTCAATTTATGGAGTATCGTTCAATTTTGATTCGCTTAAAAAAATTATTGATTTTCAATGGATTATGTGATATAATAAACTCACCGATAAATAAGAATTTGACGGAGGCCACCATGAACAAAATTCGCTTCATCGCAAATATGGATACAAATTATGTGTTTCATATGCTTTCGGTTTCTAAGTGCGGATATGATAATTCTTATGGCCAGCATTATGCACCACGCTATCCTGCAGAAGATTTGGCCGTGTTGAAAACACAAGAAAAGTTGATTACGGTTCGTGGCGGTGAGCATTGCGGGGCACTTTATGGCATATTTGTGTGCGAAGCTGCGTGTGCCAAGTTATCTGCAAAGGATTATTACACCAAACTGATACAAAAAGCAACCAACAACGATATCCCTGTTGCCTTATCCAAATACAGCGAAATCATCTGTCAACTTGCTACTGTGATGATAAAGCACTACGATTATTATGTGGAAAACATTTGGCCTGTAGAGCAGCGCAAAATCTCCCAATACATTCCAACGGTGCAACATCTGTTTGAAGATATCGCTTTTACAGAAAAAGCTGAAGCAGCCGTTGGCAACCAATTGCCTCATGATTTTTTTACAGCCACACTTGTCACCTCTGTTGAAAACGGTGCAGAAGCAATTGACATATCCGATGAGCAGGATGTGTTTGGTATTGAAAGAACTGCCATCGATGCTTTTTATTTCATCGGGCATGAATACATTATCTACCTGCTGTTTGATGCCCTGAAAGACGAAAATGCATTTAGGGAACTTAATACATGGAATATCACGGAAGGACTTGCTGAGTATTATCTCAAGCAAACTCTTGGAGATACTCGTTTCTTTAACACTCACGAAAAATATGTCTTATTCTTTGAGCAGACCAACTTCCAAAAGCAATTGGATGCAGTTGCCCTATATAGAAAGGCCTTAGAGTTCTTTTGCTGATGCTGACTGTTAAGCCAATTCCAATTTATTGGTGAGTTTTATTGTACGCATTTGAGGTAAACTGTACGCACTTTTTAAGGGGTGTACGCAAATTGTATCAAAATAGGTATTTGCACACAACAAAAAACACACTTTTGTCTACCGACAAA
>JAFWWX010000279.1 GCA_017517985.1 Clostridia bacterium
AAAAATAATACTACTAATCTTAATTACTATTTTTCTTATAATAAGAATTATTTTAAGTCCGTTTTTAGGCAACCCTTTTAGAAAAATAGAACTCGCAATTAAAACATATTTTTATCTAGAAAACAAATATGAAAATGATGATTTTATGATAAAGTCAATAAATTATGATTATAAACATGGTAGTGTATACTATGCTATTGTAAAATCAAAAAAGCATGATACTATTGGATCATTCAGAGTTAATTATTACGAAACCGATGAAGGTATGTTATTAAAAGATGATTTGCAGGAAAAAATACTGAGTACCGCTGTAGAAAATTTTTATATACAACTTGGAAATGAATTTGGTTATTATGATATGCAGGTAAGCTACTCCCCTTTGGGAAATCAATTGACTTTAACTGTACCCAAAGATTATTCTAAAAAGGACTTAGCAGTAATGTTTTCATTTATAAAGCACGTTAAGAATGACTCAATAGATCATCTTCAATTTTCTTTTAAAGGTTCAAGCATAACAACTATTTTTGTTTTTACACCAGAACAACTCAATAGAATAAACAAAACAACCGACATATTTGAGGTGTGTTCTCCAATACAGTTTTAGACAGAGGTTCTTGCTGTAATAACAGGAGTGTATCAGTTGTTGATACACTCCTGTATTTTACTGATTATTTTTTGTAGGATTTACAAGAACACCAAGACTGTCATATACTTTTTCGATTTTTTCCTTCATTCGTATAATGCAGTCGTTTTCCGAGGCTTCACCTTTTACAATATCTTCAGCCAAAGCACGACAATTGGGCGCACCACAAGAGCCACAGTCAAGATGAGGAAGACATTCCATAATAGCTTCAATCTCGTTCATTTTTCTGAGTGCTTCTCCCCTGTCTGTATCAAGCTGTGAGACCGGACTGTAGGAAAGAGAATCAGACCAGAGAAAATTATCAGGCACACCGCCGTTCTCGTCATTTTCGTTTGATGGAATATCCGGTTTATTCTGTACAACAGGAAGATAACGTCTCAAATTCTGAAGTCTTGCCTTGGCTATAAATGGATTTTCAACCGTCAATGTTCCGCCTACACAGCCTCCGCTGCAGGCATTAAGTTCTATAAAGTCTACATTTGACAGTTTGCCATTCTCAAGTTCATCAAGGACGTTAATAACATTATCAATTCCATCAGCTGCAAGGTACCTGTCATTAAATAGTGACGAAGCCTCTCCGCCGGAGCCTGCCCAGCTTACGCCGACAATACCAACCTTTGACAAAGGTAACGGTTTTTCAATTTTACCAAGCTTGTTAAGTATATTGAAATACAACTCGGAAATCGAAAGTACAGCCGTAACAGCACTTTTTTCTATTCCTATTGGGTTTTTAACGTAACTTACTTTTGCAGGACAAGGTGATATAAAAAACACACCTATATCCTCAGGTGAAAGTTCAGGATGTTTCTTTAAAGCCTCTTCCTTAGCCATTTTAGCCGAAATTTCAATCGGAGGTAAAATGGGACAAAGGTTATCGCAAAGATATGGGAACCTTACGCTTATAAGCCTTGCTACAACGGGACAAGCAGAGCTTATAAGGGGTTTCTGTGCATTTTTTTTGTTCAAATAATATCTTGTATATGCTGAAACAAGCTCTGCACCGCGCGCAACCTCGTATACATCATCAAAACCACATTGAAGAATGGCAGTTAATATGTAATCTATGTCGTCGATGTTATCAAACTGGCCGTAAAGTGCCGGAGCAGGAAGCGCAATTTTCCACTTATACCCTTCTATTTCCGGTAATTTATCATAGATAGCTTTTTTTGCCTTGTATGGACACTTTCTGATACACTCACCGCAATCGATACATAATTGAGAGTTAATTACAGCATGTCCGTTTCTGATTCTGATTGCTTCTGTCGGGCAGTGCTTCAGACAGTTTGTACAGCCTTTACATTTTGTAACATCAAGTGACACAGAATGAATATATTCCGGCATATATCTCACTCCTTTCGATAGGTTTATAACAATTAAACATTTACAGTCATATAAACCGTTGTTCCGACACCGACTTCTGATTCTATCCTCATTTCATCGGTATATCTTTTCATATTGGGAAGTCCCATACCTGCGCCAAAACCAAGAGATCTTATATTGTCAGGCGCAGTAGAAAAACCCTCCTGCATAGCAAGAGATATATCAGCAATTCCGGGGCCCTTATCAGCAAGAATTATATCTATTTTGTCAGGATAAACATTAACGGTTGCTTCACCACCGTCAGCATGAATAACCATATTAATTTCTCCCTCATACATTGCAACAGAAACGCGTCTTATTGTTTCAGGGGGAAATCCCATTTGTCTGAGAGATTTTTTTACAGCGACAGATGCCTCGCCGGCGGAAGTGAAATTTTCACCGTCAACATTATATTTAAGTACAACAGGTTCACTCATGATTCTATAACACTCCCTCCCCTAAGTCCGTTTGAATACAATTTGCCACAGGCAACATACATTCTTTCATTTGTTGTAAGTATAGCTATATCCATACTTTCAGCAAGTGACACAACTGTTTCCGGCGGCACCTTACCTCTTACAAAAACTACACATTTTATATCCATCATTTCCGCAGTTCTTATAACCTGAGGATTAACAAGTCCTGTCAGAAGTACTGCGTGATCCTTTACAAACGCAAGAACATCGCTCATCATATCACTTCCACAGGCGGAATTTACCTCTGTATCAAGAATATGTTCACAGCAAATAACTTCTGCATTAAGTAACTCTTTTATAGTAGAAATTTTCAAAAAATTCAACTCCTTCTGTTTTTTTCATCCCATTTAGTATAACATATTAGGTAATAAAAGTAAATAGTACGAAAACGAAATCGTTAAAACATCCTAATAGCAAAAAAATCATTTGTGCATTATAACTAAATTATATATGTTTTTTAATATAAATTGTGTTGAAATACTTGATTTTATTGTCTTAATGTGATATAATATATTATTATATTTAAGGAGTATGAATGATGACAGTTAGAGAATTAGCTGAAAAGCTTTCATTGAAATCAATTAATGTTGATGATGATACAAGAGAAATCAGCGGAGCATACACAGGCGACCTTTTAAGTTGGGTTATGGGCAGAGCTAAACAGGATAATTTATGGATAACCATAATGTCAAACATAAATGTTATAGCCGTTGCATCTCTTTGCGATTTATCAATGGTAATACTTTCCGAAAACAGCACTCTTGACGATGATGCCCTTGAAAAAGCAAAAATTCAAGGAATAAATATTTACAGCAGTGAACTTGCGTCATACGAGTTGTGCTGCAAAGTCGGAACATTAATATAACAGGTTTAAGATAATGAAATTTTTTTACGACCTACATATTCATTCTTGCCTATCCCCTTGTGGTGACGATGATATGACACCTGCAGATATTGCAGGAATTGGTGCTTTAAATGGCCTTTCGGTTATGGCACTTACTGACCATAATTCTTGCGAAAACTGTCCTGCATTTTTCGAGGCTTGCGAGTTTTACGGAATTATTCCTGTTGCGGGAATGGAACTGACAACAGCAGAAGACATACACATTGTTTGTCTTTTCAGAACATTAGAAAAGGCACTTAAATTTTCTGATTTTGTTTACAGCAGAATTATGCCTATAAAAAACAATCCTGAAATATTTGGCAATCAGAATGTTACTGATACTGACGGAAACATTATCAGAACGTTAGATAAACTGTTAATCAGCGCAACAGATATTTCAGTTGATGAATTGCCAGATTTAATCAGTGAATACGATGGAGTTTGCTATCCTGCACATATTGACCGTGATTCAAACGGAATAATTACAATACTTGGTGATATTCCTCCGGAGCCAGGTTTTAAATGTTTTGAAATACATAATAAGAATAAACTTGAAGAATATAAGAAAAATTACCCGTCAACAAACAATATGTCATTTATATCGAGCAGTGACGCCCATCGTTTATGTAATATAAATCCCAATGTAAACCACTTTGAGATACCTGAAAACTACAAAAATTCTGTCATAGATTGGATTTTTAATTTTATTTCAGGACAAAATTACTGAAAAATATTCAACAAAATATGACATTTTTTTCTTTTTTTGTAGAATATGCTGTTTTCCATTATTTTTATAATAATATTCAATTTACTTGTTGACATTGTTCGAATAATATTGTATAATATAGATGTTATGCTGTGTGTTTATATCCGCATAGATTGTTAAAAAAAAATCAAAGTGCATATAGATACATCAAAGCGTTATAAAATTTTGCGGTAATACCGCAGGGAGGTTATCAGAAAATGAAAAAAAGACTGACAACAGTCGCTTTCAAGGGCACAAAAGAGCAAGAAGAAAAGCTTATTGCTGTCATTGAAAAGTACAATGGCGTTTCCGGCTCTATGATGCCGATTCTCCAGGAAGCACAGGGAATCTACGGTTATCTTCCGATAGAAGTTCAGAAGATTATTGCAGAAAAGACAGGTGTTTCTCTCGAAGAAATCTATGGTATTGTTTCCTTCTATTCACAGTTTGCACTTAACCCCCAGGGTGAGGTTGCAATCGCTGTATGTCTTGGTACAGCATGCTATGTAAAGGGTGCTCAGGACCTTATCGACAGAATCACTCTTCGTCTTGGAATCAAAGACGGTGATACAACCCCCGACGGAAAGTGGTCTCTTACCGCTACTCGTTGCATCGGTGCATGCGGTCTTGCTCCCGTACTTACTATCAACGATGAAGTTTACGGCAGACTCAAGAAAGAAGACATCGACGGAATTCTTGCAAAGTACGAATAATATCTGATAATATATTATCTTTTCAGTATTTTACGGTATAAATATGAAAGAACTTTCTCTTAATATACTTGATATATCACAAAACTCGCTTAAAGCCGGTGCAAAAAATGTCTCCATTGTTCTTGATGAAGCATCTGAAAGAAACACCCTTATCTTAACGATATCTGATGACGGTTGCGGTATGTCAGAGGAAATGGTAAAAAATGTTACCGACCCCTTTTGCACCTCAAGAACAACAAGAAATGTCGGTTTGGGTATCCCTCTGTTAAAGCTTGCAGCAGAGCAAACAGGAGGTTATATCGAAATCTTCTCAAGACACAAGGATATATATCCCGAAAATCACGGTACTGTCATAAAAGCTGTTTTTAAAACAGACAGTATTGACAATACTCCCCTCGGAGATATTATTTCAACACTAATTGTTATAATTCAGGGACATCCGGAAGTTGACTACATATTTAAACATCAGAAAGATATTGGTGAAGTTTCATTAAACACAAAAGAAATGCGCGAAGTGCTTGGCGAAGAAATATCACTTGCTGATTTTGAAATACTTGATTGGATAAAAAATTATCTTGAAGAGTCTTATAAAGAAATAAATTAAAAATCAAATCATTTTTACCCATTCCTGAGTTACATGCTTTTGATAGGCGTAAATTTGAAATTATCGGAGGTAATAAAAGTGAAAAGTTTAGCAGAACTTAAAGCACTCAGAGACAAAATGCAGAACAGCGTTAACCTTCGCGAAAACACAGAAGGCGGTATACGCATAGTTGTTGGTATGGCTACTTGCGGAATCGCTGCAGGTGCAAGACCCGTTCTTTCCGCATTTGTTGACAAGGTTGCAGAAAAGAAAATTGAAAATGTTACAGTTACTCAGACAGGCTGCATAGGCATATGCCAGTATGAACCTGTTGTTGAAATTTACGAAAACGGTAAGGATAAAACAACTTACGTTAAGATGACTGCCGAAAAAGCTGCTGTAGTTATGGAAAAGCACATTATCGGCGGTAAAGTCGTAACCGAATATACAATCGGTGCAACAAAGTAAAGCAAGGAGGAAAAAGAAATTATGTTTCGTTCACACGTATTAATTTGCGGCGGTACAGGCTGTACTTCCTCCAAGAGCCCGGAAATTAAAGCTATTATGGAGAAGGAGCTCATTGCAAGAGGACTTGAAAATGAAGTAAAGATTATAACAACAGGTTGTTTTGGTCTTTGTGCTCTCGGTCCGATTATGATTATCTATCCTGAAGGAACATTCTACAGCATGGTTAAGCCCGAAGACGTTCCCGAAATCGTTGATGAACATCTTCTTAAGGGTAGAATCGTTGACAGACTTGTTTACCAGGAAACCAAGGTTGACGAAAATACATATTCTTCTCTTAATGAAACAAACTTCTATAAAAAGCAGAAGAGAGTTGCTCTTCGTAACTGCGGTGTTATAAACCCTGAAGTTATTGACGAATACATCGCCATGGACGGCTATCAGGCTCTTGGTAAGGTTCTTACAGAGATGACACCTGAGGAGGTAGTTAAGGTTATTACAGATTCCGGTCTTCGTGGCAGAGGCGGCGGTGGATTCCCGACAGGTACAAAGTGGGCATTTGCAGCAGCTCAGCCTAAGGGTAAGAAGTATGTTGCTTGTAACGCCGACGAAGGTGACCCCGGAGCGTTCATGGACAGATCCATCCTTGAAGGTGACCCCCATGCTCTTATTGAAGCTATGGCTATTGCAGGTTATGCAATCGGTGCAGATGAAGGTTATGTATATGTTCGTGCTGAGTATCCTATTGCAATTGAAAGACTTGAAATCGCTATTAAGCAGGCCCGTGAATATGGTCTTCTCGGTAAGGATATTTTTGGAACAGGCTTTAACTTTGATATTACAATCAGATTTGGTGCAGGTGCATTTGTATGTGGTGAGGAAACCGCTCTTATGACCTCTATCGAAGGTAACAGAGGTGAGCCTCGTCCTCGTCCTCCCTTCCCTGCTGTTAAGGGTCTTTTTGGCAAGCCTACAATTCTCAACAATGTTGAAACCTACGCAAACATTGCTCAGATTATTCTTAACGGTGCTGACTGGTTCGCATCTATGGGTACTGAAAAATCTAAGGGTACAAAGGTATTTGCTCTTGGTGGAAAGATAACAAACACCGGTCTTGTAGAAGTTCCCATGGGTACAACGCTCCGTGAAATCATAGAAGAAATCGGTGGCGGTATTCCCAACGGCAAGAAGTTCAAAGCTGCCCAGACAGGTGGTCCTTCCGGCGGATGTATCCCTGCTTCTCTTATCGATACTCCCATCGACTACAACAACCTTCTTGAAATCGGTTCTATGATGGGTTCCGGCGGTCTTATCGTTATGGACGAAGACACTTGTATGGTTGACATCGCACGCTTCTTCCTTGACTTTACTGTTGATGAAAGCTGCGGTAAGTGTACTCCCTGCCGTATCGGTACAAAGAGACTTCTTGAATACCTTGATAAGATTATCGAAGGCAAGGCAACACTTGAAGACCTTGATACACTTGAGGAACTTTGCTATCACATTAAGAAGGCTTCCCTCTGCGGTCTCGGTCAGAC
>JAFWWX010000280.1 GCA_017517985.1 Clostridia bacterium
GAGAGATTTCTGAACAGATTGTCTGCTTCGGAATACAAAGAAGAATTTGTTTTAAAAGGTGGTATGCTTGTAGCTGCTATTGTTGGAATTGATAACAGAGCAACAATGGATTTGGATACTACGCTTAAGAATTTACCATTGACGCCTGAGGCAATCGAAAAAGCTTTAAATGAAATATTTGAAATAGATTTAAATGATGATGTGAAGTTTAAATTTAAGGGTATATCACCGATTAGAGAAGACGATATTTATGGTGGGTACAGAGTGGCATTGGATGCCATATATGAAACCATCGTTACACCTATGACAATAGATGTTTCAACCGGGGATGTTATTACACCTGAAGCTGTGAAGTATAATTTTACAGGAATTTTTGACGATGAACTTACATTTGAAGTGTGGGCATATAACATAGAAACTGTATTAGCAGAAAAGATTGAAACCATTTTGAGAAGAAGTATGTTTAACACGAGACCAAGAGATTTCTACGATGCTTACATACTTATTACAACACAGAACTTTGATAAAGTCACATTCACAGAGGCTCTCAACAAAACGATAGAACATAGAGGAACGAGAAATCAAATAAATGATTTCGGCTCTACAATGGAGATTGTTTCAGAGAGTGCAGATCTTAAAAGAATGTGGAATAACTATCAGTCGCAATTTCCATATGCTAAGGATATAAGCTTCGAGGAAGTATGTAATTCGATTATGGAGTTACTCGCTAAAATTTAACATTATAGACTTTTATGCCTATTCCAAGTGATGGAATAGGCATATTTGTTACTGGTATAAAAAATTTATATTTGTTATAAAGCTATATGACATAAATTAATTTTAAAAAAGACTTGACAACCCACAAACTTTATGATACAATTCTTTATAACGAAATGAAAAAGGCTGTTCTCGTAATGCGACCGCCATCGCATGAGAACAACCTCTCTCGTTACATTTCTGTATGCTTACATATTATATCATATATGTTGGGATTTGTCAATGAGAGCGTTTCGAACTTTTAGAAAGGAGGATGCTCTCATGTTTTACTATGTAAATACAAATGCTCAGGCAGACGGAACTCACGAAGTTCATCGTCAGAACTGCTTATGGTTGCCTGATGCAGAAAATCGTCTTTACCTTGGCTCATTTGACAATGGTAAAGATGCTGTGAAAGCAGCTAAAAAGTATTACAGCGATGTGGATGGTTGTTTCTACTGCTGTAGAGAAGCCCACAAGGACTAAACAAACATTTTGCCGGGCTCGCTTCGTGCGAGCTCGGTACTAATGGAGGATTAAGATGAGGAGTTATAAAATATCTGAAATAGCAGATATACAAAGCGGATTGGTTTTGAGCAGAAAAGCCGCAAAAGAAAACATGAATATATATCCATATCAAAGACTGACTTTAAGATCGGTTACAGAAGATTGCTTGCTTGATATTTCATCTTTTGAAACATATGAGGCGTGTGAACCTATTGATGAGCAATTTCTCACAAAGGAAAATGATATTATAGTGAGGCTCTTTGCTCCGGTATGTGCAACACTTATAACAAAAGACTATGAAGGATTGGTTGTGCCATCACAGTTGGCGATTATAAGACTTAAGGACAGTTGCCCATATTTGCCGGGATATTTAAGTGTTTACCTGACGAATGAGCGAAGCTTGGAAAATTTGATTGAAGGCGCAGGTATGGCAGCCCAGAAAATTATAAAAGTCGGAAATGTTGCAGAGTTGGAAATACCTTGCTTGCCAATAGAAAAGCAGAAAATGATTTCAGACATTGCAAACGAACAACTGAATATAGTTGCTTTGTATAAAAAAATTATAGAACAAGAGGCTTTGAGAACAAAAACTGTTATTAAGGATATAATTGGAGGAAAAAGATAATGAGTACAACAAAAAAAGATATAACAAATGCTTTAATGAGAGGTGCAGATTCACTCCGCGATACGATAGATGCAGCGAATTATAAAGACTACGTTCTTCCTATCATGTTTGTTAAGTATCTTAGTGACTGTTATAACGAAGAGGTTGAAAAACTTGAAAAGGAATACAGCGGCGCAAGACTTGAAAGACAAAAACAGTACTTGCCTTTTAAAGTTGCGGAATCTTGCAATTTTAAAACATTATTTGACCAAAGATACGCAGAAAACATTGGCGAACTTATCAATATGGCTATGCGTCAGATTGAAGCAGATAATAATCAGCAGTTAGCAGGTGTATTGAATACAGTTGATTACAATAGCGAAAATGCACTCGGTACAAAAGATCATAAAAACGCAATACTTCGCACATTGCTTGAAGATTTTGAACCGCTTGATTTAAGACCGTCACAGATTGAAGTTAAAGACGGACAAGTTCCTGCTGATTTAATTGGCGATGCATATGAATATATGATTGGCGAATTTGCAAGTATGGCAGGTAAAAAAGCAGGATCATTCTATACACCTGCTGCTGTTTCTGAAATTATGGCACGCATTGTAAATGTTCAGCCGGGAGACCGAGTTTACGATCCAACATGTGGTTCAGGTTCTCTTTTGATAAAAGCTGCAAAGAAACAGAACACAAGTCAGGTAACGATTTATGGTCAGGAAGTAAACGGATCCTCTGTTGCTATGGCAAAGATGAATATGTATATCCACGAAATTCGTGATGCGAAAATTGCATGGGGTGATACTCTTGCGAACCCGGCTTTCAAAGATGATGACGGGAATTTACTTTTGTTCGATGCAATAGTCGCTAATATGCCCTTCAGTAAAGATAAATGGGCGGCAGGTTTCAATCCCGGTGGCGAAGCTGTAGGAAAAGGTGTAAAAGAATTTAAGATGGAAGCATCTCTTGACCGATATCGCAGGTTTGATTGGGGTGTTCCTCCGTCAAGTAAGGGTGATTGGGCTTTCCTGCTTCATATGATAAAGAGCCTTGCTGTCGGTGGTACGATTGCTGCTGTTGCTCCTCACGGTGTTTTATTCAGAGGTGCTGCAGAAGGAAAAATCAGACAGCGAGTAATCGAAGAAAATATATTGGATGCAGTTATTGGTTTGCCTGAAAATCTGTTTTACGGAACTTCAATTCCGGCGTGTATTCTTGTATTCAAAAAAGGTCGTAAAACTGATGATATTCTGTTCATTGATGCAAGTAAAAAGGACGAAAACGGTGATTTAAGATACATCAAGGCTACAAATCAGAATGAGCTTGGTGAAAAGCATATTGATGATATCATCACAGCTTATAAAAACAGAGTCGATGTAGATAAGTTTGCTCATGTGGCCACACTTGACGAGATTAAAGAAAATGACTTTAACCTCAACATTCCTCGTTATGTTGATACCTTTGAGGAAGAAGAGCTTATTGATATTGAGGCTGTGCAGAAAAACATCGCTGATTTGAAAGTTGAAATTGCTGAAGCTGAAGCAAAGATGGACGAGTATCTAAAAGCACTTGGCTTATAAACCAATGAATAAAGAGGTGATTGTAATATATGGATAATGCTACTGAAAATAATGAAAAACTTACTTTTGCAGAAAAACATCCCAGATGGAATATGTTAATAGGGCTATTATTGCTTTTAGCTTTTGTAGCAATTGGGATTTTTGCAATTTATTATATTTTTAAGTATATTGGAATTGGTTTATCAAATCTTGTATCGTGGCTTACATCATTGGCATCTAAGATGGACGCTGTAGTAATAGTAGCTTTTATTACGGGTGGGGTATCAATTATAGGTGTGATAATTAGTTCTATTGTTGCAAAGAGTATTGATTATAAAAAGGCTCGAAGGACTTATTTGGCACAAAAACGCGAAAAACCATACGGCGAATTTGTTGAAATGATTTATAAAATTCAGCAGAATTCTAAGAAGCCTAATAACTATACTGAAAAAGA
This sequence comes from Clostridia bacterium, assembly GCA_017517985.1. The sequence goes on from JAFWWX010000280.1 coordinate 3,887, forward strand.
GATGATAGCTGATTTGTCAAGATTTTCAAGAGAAATAACCTTGTGGGGATCTTCGAAGGTTGCGAATAAATGGGTTAAGTTCAGAGAAAATGGAGCAAATCCTGAGGCTGGAAAAGAGAATTTGTTTATTATGGAAGATATAATGAATGAGATGCGAAAGGATTTAGGATTAAAAAAGGTTAAAAAAGGCAACTTGTTAGCTTTTTTTGTGAACGATATTAAAGATGCGATGAAGGGGGCAAAGAAATGAACCCTGAAATAAAACAAAGGATTGAACAAATAAAAAACGGTGAAGTTCCAAATGGGTATTCTCGTACCAAAGCGGGCGTTTTTCCCGATGATTGGGAACTTGTTAGCTTTGATGAAAAATTTAATAGGCTTGATAGAAAAAACGATGAGGATAATCAAAATGTCTTAACGATATCAGCTCAGCAGGGATTGATAAGTCAGCAGGATTACTACAATTCTTCTTACGCAAGTGAAAACAAAAAGGGATATTCACTGCTGTATAAAGGCGACTTCTCGTACAATAAGAGTTATTCTGGTGACTATCTGTACGGGGCAATAAAAAGATTGGATAAGTATGAGAAAGGCATTGTATCACCTTTATATATTTGTTTTGAGCCCAAAGAGGGTACAAATTCTGAATTTTATCTTCAATATTTTGAAGCAGGTTTATTCAACGGAGAAATATATAAAATAGCACAAGAAGGAGCAAGAAATCACGGACTTCTAAATGTATCTGTTGCTGATTTCTTCAAAACGCACCTGGTAAATCCACCATCTGAAGAACAACAAAAAATTGCTGAAATTCTTATGCAGTGCGACAAGGTGATTGAACTTAAGCAAAAACGCATTGAAGAAGAAAATAAGAAAAAGCAAGCGTTATTAAAAAAAGTGTTTTTTAATAGTGACTGTAAAGAATATAGTTTATGTGATCTTTGCTCTACAATTACAGATGGCGATTGGATTGAGAGCAAAGATCAAAGTGAAGAAGGTATCAGACTTATTCAAACTGGAAATGTTGGTGTAGGCAGATATTTAGAAAAAGAAAAATCGGCTAAATATATAAGCAATGACACTTTTAAAACATTAAATTGTTCAGAAGTGTTTAATGGAGATATCCTGATTTCAAGATTGCCTGATCCTATTGGACGTGCATGTATGATTAAGGAGTTGAAAACAAGAGCAATTACAGCTGTAGATTGCACTATTGTGCGATTCAAGGAGCAATTACAGGCTGAACTTTTTCTGCAGTATGCTACAACACAAGAATATTTCAACAAACTACAATCTTTATCAGGAGGATCCACAAGAACAAGAATTAGTAGAAAAGAACTGGAAAAATTAAAAATCAAATTACCAGACGAAAGCAAAAGAACAATACTGATTAATAATTTGCTTAAACAGCAAGACGAAATATTAATAACACTTGAAATGGATGTGGAACTA
>JAFWWX010000281.1 GCA_017517985.1 Clostridia bacterium
ATTTGAGGACTTGAATGCAAATTCTCTGTAGGATGCCTCCTTGTTTGCACTTCTCCACATTTCGTAGTTGGAGTTCAGAAGTGTCATAAGGTATTCTATAACTGACTTTGCAGGGTAGCCTTTCTCAAAGTAGAAGCCAAGGGTACATTCAGGGTCCTTTCTCTTGGACATTTTTCTCTTTGTACCGGTTTCCTCGTCAAGCTTCATAACCTGAGCTGTATGGCAGAATCTCGGCATTTTAAATCCGCAGGCACGCCAGAGTTCTACGTGCCAGGGCAGTGTAGAAAGCCATTCTTCACCTCTTACAACATCCGTTGTTCTCATAAAATGGTCATCTACAACGTGTGCAAAATGGTATGTGGGGATTCCGTCGGACTTGAGAAGAACAAAATCCTGGTCATTTTCCGGGAAGCTGAGTTTACCCTTTATTGAATCCTTGAAATCAACTTTCTTTGCCGGGTCTCCGAAGGACTTAAATCTCAGAACATAGCTTTCGCCTGCCTCAATCTTGGATATTGCTTCGTCTATATCCATATCACGGTGAACTGCATACTTTCCGTAATAACCAAAGTTTTCCTTATTATCCTCCTGAGCCTTGTGTGCCTTTTCAAGATCCTCTTCTGTACAGAAGCAGGGATATGCACGTCCTTCAAGCACAAGTTTCTTTGCAACTATATGATATATTTTAGCTCTGTCACGCTGACGGTACGGACCATATTCACCGGCATCGCCGTCAATGGTTGCACCCTCGTCAAAGATTATTCCGAATGCACCGAGATATTTTATTATCTTTTCAACGGCACCGGGAACTTCTCTCTTGTCATCGGTGTTTTCGATTCTGAGCAAAAATACTCCGTCATCACTTGATGAATGAGCAATTCTTTCATCGGCAAGAGCACCGTAAAGGTTACCGAGATGCATAGAGCCTGTGGGGCTTGGTGCAATTCTTGTTACCTTTGCATTTTCAGAAATGCTTCTCGGCGGGAACTGTGTCTCAAGGGATTCTACAGTATCATTCTCGTCAAGCTCCGGGAACATAAGCGAGCAGAGTTTCAAAAGCTTTGTCATATCCATATTTATATTTCCTTTCGTTTTTTCTCTGTATCACAATACTTTAAAACAGCATAACCATTTCTATCATAACTTCGTTTTCTGAAATATCATCATTTGAATAGAAGTGAAGATTTGTACCTGCAAATTTAAAACCGCATTTCTTATAAAATTCTATGGCAGGTATATTGCAGGTCTGGGTTTCAAGGGTAATGAGACGGTAGTCTTCTTTGCCGGCTATTTCCACGGCAAGCTCAACAAGTCTTTTTCCGACTCCAAGTCCTCTTTTTTCAGGAGCTACAAGCAATTGGGTTATAACAAGTCTGTTATTCCATTCCTCCCTTGCAAGCTCAAGAACAGCATAAGGCTCTTTATCGTCCTCGGTTTCAAATACTCCGTAAGCCGAAACGCCGTTCCAATATGGCTGGAACAAGGTATCACAACAATCCCTGTTTAAAACCTCTGGAAGCGGTTGCTTTGTAAATCGGAAAGAAAAACCATTTTCGTCCTCGCAAAGCTCTGCTTTATAGTGGCTGTCGGAGGTATATGTGTAGTTGAGAACATAATCCTCATAGTTTTCTCTGGATAACTCTTTTATCAACATATAATTGTTTCCTTTTTCAAAAATCAAAATATTATCCTACAATATAATATAATAACATATTTTCAACAAAATGTCAAGGTATCACAATGTGAATTTTACCCCTGATATAAATTTATCCCCACTTTTTTATATCATTTTTTATATTACTACAATTATTTTCAAATAATAATATTTCACACAAAAAAGTTTGCAAATTTTCCCATTTTCCACCTTGAAGCTGAAATAGAATTGTGTTATAGTTATTAACGAAAATTACAACTTACAGAGGACAAAATGAAAGTAGCAATAATTGGCTCAAGAGAGTTTGACAATTTTGATATTACTCCCTATATTCCAAAGGAAACAACCGAAATAATATCCGGAGGTGCTGTAGGGGTTGACACAGTTGCTAAAAGCTATGCTTTGTCACATAACATAAAATACACAGAGTTTCTTCCGGAATACGACGCTCACGGAAGGGTTGCCCCTCTTATACGAAATCTCTCTATAGTCAGAAGTGCTGACCATGTTATTGCTTTCTGGAACGGAGAGTCAAACGGAACAAAGTTTGTTATTGAACACTGCCAAAAATATGCTATCCCTCTTTCAATTTTTATGCCAAAGGAAAAATAAAAAACCCGACTGTCACAATAACCGGCAGTCGGTTTTTTATTTGAATCTGCAAATGTGTTTTTCTGTCACAAAATGTATTCTAATATGTAAATATTTATTTCAGCTATTGAAAACCGCAGTTGAATGTGATATAATATAATGTATTTTAATACGCATATACATATTGAAAGGAATACCAAATGTCAGATACAAAAATAAAAGTAGGTTTTGTGTCCCTGGGCTGTGAAAAAAACAGAATTGACACAGAGGTTATGCTGAAAAAGCTCATTGATGCCGGTATGGAAATTGTTCCTGAAGACATTGATGCTGATGTAATTGTCATTAACACCTGCGGATTTATAGAAAATGCAAAAAAAGAGGCTATTGAAAACATTCTTGATGTTGCGTGGCTTCGTGAAAACAGAACTCTTAAAGGCATTGTCGTTACAGGCTGTCTTGCTCAGAGATACGGAAAAGAACTGTTTGATGAGCTTCCGGAAATAGATTCCCTCATAGGCGTCGGTGACCTTGGAAATATAGTTGAAGCTGTAAAATCTGCATACGAAAACGGTGGCAAGGGCGAGGACAAATGCGGAAAATACTGCTGTATCACAAAAGCCGAAAATCAGGTTCTCGGTGAGGATAGAATTATTACAACTCCCGAATACTCCGCAAACATAAAGATTTCAGAAGGATGCGACAACCGATGTACATACTGCGCAATTCCTATGATAAGAGGAAGATTCCGTTCAAGAACCATTGAGGATATTGTAAGAGAGGCAAGGGAGCTTTCCGATATGGGAGCAACCGAGCTTATAATTATCTCTCAGGACACCACAAGATATGGTCTTGACCTATATGGCGAACTGAAACTTCCTGAACTTCTGCGCGAGCTCTGTAAGATAGAAAAGCTCCACTGGATAAGACTTCTCTACTGCTATCCCGAGGAAACAACAGACGAGCTTATCGAGGTTATTGCAACCGAGGAAAAAATCGTAAAATACATTGATATGCCGATTCAGCACATTTCTGATAAGATTCTTAAGCTTATGAACAGACGCGGAAACAGCACGCTTATCAAAGACAGAATAAAAGCTCTGCGCGAGAGAATCCCTGAAGTTGTAATACGAACAACAGTAATTGTCGGTTTCCCCGGTGAAAAGGGCGAAGATTTTGCAGAACTTGCAGAGTTTCTTAAGGAAACCAAGTTCGACAGACTCGGTGTATTCACATATTCCGAAGAAGAAGGCACACCTGCTGCTCTTCTCCCTGACAAAGTTTCGGAAAAGCAGATGCAAAGACGTTGCGACAGCCTTATGCAAAATCAGATGGATATTCACGAAAAACTTAACGAGAAATGCATTGGTAAAACCCTGGAAGTTCTTTGCGAAGGCTTTGACCCGGTTTCCGAAACATACTACGGAAGAAGCAGATTTGATGCCCCTGAAATAGACGGAAAGGTTTATTTTGAAAAAACAAGAAATGTTCTTGAGGGTGAATATGTTAACGTAAAAATCCGTGAGGTTATTGAATACGACCTTGTCGGAGACCTTGTTTGATATGGAGGATTATTATGAATTTACCGAATAAACTTACAATTTTAAGAGTAATACTTGTTCCCTTTTTCCTTGCAGCCATGATGATTCCGGGCAACGTTATCGCAGAGCCTATAACAAGAGTTGCGGCAGCCGTGATATTTGCGCTTACTGCACTTACTGATTTCGCTGACGGAAAAATTGCAAGAAAGTATAATCTTATCACAAACTTTGGAAAGTTCATGGACTCACTTGCAGATAAATTTATGATTATTGCGGCACTTATGGGTGCTACTGCAAGATATGAATATCTTACATCTGTTTTTGTATGGATAACTCTTATTGTTATCTTCCGTGAACTTGCAGTAACATCTCTGCGCCTTATTGCAGTGAATACTGCAGGAAAAGTAATTGCTGCAGAGTGGATAGGTAAGGTAAAAACCTTCGCACAGTGTATTTGTATTCTTGCAATATTACTTGAGGACCTTATCCCGTTTGCAATATTCAACCAGTATCATATTATCACCTGGACTTCCGCTGCTGTAATGACATTCTTTACAATTTACTCCGGTATCCAGTATTTTCTGGCATACAGAGAATTTCTCTCTCAGGACTGATTTTCTAAAAATATATAAGTTCCGCATTATTATAAAAGCAATACACCTACGCTTCTGCTATAATTTCGCGGAACTTCAAGTAACTTTCGCACCACCGCATATGTGCGGTTAAATGGAGGATTTCAATGAAGCTTTTTAACTCACTTTCAAGACAAAAAGAAGAATTTACCACTATTGAGCCGGGCAAGGTAAAAATGTACGCCTGTGGACCTACTGTATATAACTTTTTCCATATTGGAAACGCCAGATGCTTTATAATCTTTGATTTTCTTCGCCGTTACCTTGAATACAGAGGATATGATGTTACCTTTGTACAGAATTTTACGGATATTGACGATAAAATGATAAAGAAGGCAAACGAAGAAGGTGTAACTGTAAAGGATATTGCGGAAAGATATATTGCTGAATATTATACCGACGCAAGGGGTCTTGGTGTTAAACCTGCAACCGTTCATCCGAAAGCTACGGAAAATATGGACAGAATCATTGATATTGTCAGCACTCTCGAAAAAGGCGGATATGCATATGCTGTTAAGCCCAATGATGAGGCTGAGGGTATGGATGTTTACTACTCCACAAGAGCCTTTAAAGGCTATGGGCAGCTTTCACATCAATCAGTTGACGACCTTATGCAGGGCGCAAGCGAAAGAACTTACATTGACGAAATAAAGCGCGACCCCCTTGATTTTGCACTATGGAAGGCTGCAAAGCCCGGTGAACCCTCCTGGGATTCTCCCTGGGGCAAAGGACGCCCCGGCTGGCATATTGAATGTTCCGCTATGGTTAAGAACTTCCTTGGTGATAACATAGATATCCACTGTGGCGGACAGGACCTTACATTCCCCCACCACGAAAACGAAATTGCACAGTCTGAAGCATACGATGAATGTTGCGGTTGCAAAGACACTCAGTTTGCTAAATTCTGGCTTCACAACGCCTACATCAATGTAGACGGTGAAAAGATGGCAAAGTCTGCCGGTAACTTTTTCACAGTAAGAGATGCGGCCAAAATATACGGTTACGACTCCATCAGATACTTCATTATATCCGCGCACTACAGAAGCCCGGTAAACTTCTCGGAGGATACACTCAAGCAGTCTAAAGCAGCACTTGAAAGACTTAACACCTGCGAGGAAAACCTCAAGTTCAGACTCGGGGCAGCAGAAACCGGCTCTCTTATGAATGATGAAGAAAAGAGAATTTACGAAAAGCTTCTCTCTCACAAGGCAGATATGATTGAAGCACTTGACGACGATTTCAATACCGCCAACGGTGTTGCAGCAATATTTGAACTTTGCGCTGATATAAATGTTGCACTTCGCAACAATGATCTTTCAAAGGAATTTCTTGAGAAAGCAAACGAACTTTACACAGAACTTCTCACCCTCTTTGGTTTTGAACTCAAGACTGAATCTTCCGGTGATGAAGAATACATCCAGCAGATGATAGAAGAACGCACTGCTGCAAAGAAAGCAAAGAACTACGCTGAAGCTGATAGAATCAGAGACGAACTTAAAGCAAAGGGCATCATCCTTGAAGACACCCCTCAGGGCGTTAAATGGAAAAGAGCGTAAACTACACAGAAATTTGATTTCAGACTTCAAATAAGTTTAAAGGAAAAATCATAATGAACGCAAATCTTATTCCAACCCTTGCTCTTGCATATCTCGGCGACTCGGTGATTGAACTGCTTGTACGTGATATGCTTGTTTCAAAGGGGATTTGTCACCCGAAGGATTTAAATAAGGCTTCTCGTGATTTTGTAACTCTTGAATCCCAGAGTAACGCCGTGGAAAATATTCTTCCAATACTTACCGACGACGAGCTGGCTATGTTCAAGAGAGGCAGAAATTCAAAGCCTCATTCTGTCCCTAAACACGGTGACAGAATACAGTATCTTCGCGCAACAGGTCTTGAGGTACTGTTCGGATACCTGTACAAATGCGACAAAACGGAAAGATTGAATCATCTTTTCAATACCGCATTTTTAAAAGAAGAATCCGCACCGTATGCGGAGAAATAAAGAAAAGGAATATTGTTTTGGCAAATATATTTGATTTATTTAAGCAAATAGAAACTAAAAATGACAATGCTACCTCCCCTGTCACACACCTTATCGTAGGTCTTGGGAATCCCGGAAAGGACTACGCCTTTACCCGTCACAATGCAGGTTTTCTGACGCTCGACTATCTATCTGACAAGCTGTCGGTAAAAATAAACCGTTCAAAATTCAAATCTCTTGTGGCAGAGGCACAAATCGGAGATGCGCGTGTACTTTTAATGCAGCCACAGACCTTTATGAACAACTCCGGCGAAGCGGTTATTGAAGCTGTAAACTTCTACAAAATAAAGCCGGAAAATGTCATTGTCATATTTGATGATATAAGCTTACCTGTCGGGAAAATGAGAATCCGTAAAAACGGATCTGCGGGAGGTCACAACGGTATCAAGTCCATTATTGCACATCTTGGCACTCAGGACTTTCCAAGAATAAAGGTCGGTGTTGGAGAAAAGCCCCATAAGGATATGGATCTTGCAGACTGGGTGCTTTCAAGATTCAGTAAGGACGACCAGAAAATACTTTTCGAAAAATTTGGCGACAGCTGTGAGGCGGTAAAGCTTATGGTAGCCGGAAAATCCGACGAGGCGATGAACAGGTTCAACTGATATTTTGTGCAATCATATTTAACATTCAAAAGGGAGCTGTAAAAGACATTTACAGCTCCTCTTTTTTTATTATTCATATGTGTTATGAAAGCAAAAGCCTCTGTCCCTTTATTTCCGTGTAAGCTTTACATTTTCGCAAGGTGTAATATCACCCTCGATTTTGCCGTTTCCTATTTCAAATTTCTTGATATTTTCACGAACAAGGACAAGGATATGACTATTTACCGAGCGTCCCTCATAATCTGCAATATATGCGATTTTCTTCAGCATTTCTTCCTCAATTCTGATTGATACGCTTTTGATTGACATAAAATGTTTACCCCTCATAGATATATTGTACATTTATTTTATATCTATTTTGTGATACAATTCGTATTATAGATATACCGTATATTTATTATTTGAGGTAACACATATATGAAGGTCGCAATCATCGGCTCAAGAGGCATTACAAACATTGATTTCTCAAAATATATTTCAAAAGATATAACCGAAATTGTTTCCGGTGGTGCAAAAGGTGTAGACACAGAGGCGAGAAAATATGCCTTAAAAAACAACATAAAACTTACAGAGTTTCTTCCGGATTATCAACAATATGGAAAATCTGCTCCACTAAAGAGAAATATTTCTATAATCGAATATGCGGATTTTGTTATAGCTTTTTGGGATGGAAAATCAAGAGGAACAAAATTTGTAATTGACAATTGTAAAAAAATCAATAAACAAATATTTGTTATACTGACGAAAACTTAATAATTAAAATATGTTTATAATCATTTTTGTTATTTTTATATAGAAACAAGGACTTAAGGCTATATAACCCTAAGTCCTTGTTTCTACTTATTAACCTTTAATCTTCTCATACTCATCAAAGAGAATATCCCTCTCACAGAAAGGAATTTTTTCTTTCCCGATAAGCTGATAATTTTCATGTCCCTTACCACAAAGAAGCACAATATCACCAGGTGCGGATATGTTCACGGCATATCTTACAGCCTTTTCTCTGTCCGGTATTTTCACATATTTACTTTCATCAGAGAAGTATGCGGATATTTCATCAATAATGCTTTCAGGGTTCTCACATCCGGGATTGTCACTTGTGATTATGCTGAAATCCGAAAGTTCATTACAAACACTTCCAAGCCCTGCTCGTCTGTTTTTTGTCCTGTCACCTACAGAGCCGAATACAGTAATAATTCTTTTCGGGTTATATCCCTTTACCGTTTCAAGAAGTGTTCTCATGCTCACCTCATTGTGTGCGTAGTCAATGACAAAAATTCTGTCATCAAAAAGCGATACTGTTTCAAAACGACCTGCAATATATGTGTTCTCAAGCGCAGATACTGATTTATCGGCAGGCACGGAAAGTGTTTCACATACTGCAAGCACTGCGAGTGTATTAAGAACGGAAAACTCTCCTGGGAAGGGTATTTTTGCAGAGTATTTTCTACCCTGAAATACAGCATCGAAAACTGTGCCAAGTTTACTTTGAATATTAAACTGGTGAATGTTTTCTGCCGTAAAATCTGCTTTTGTGTTTAGGCCATAGGATGTAATACTGCATTTACATCCGGCTGTCATATCTGCAAAATATTCATCATCAAGATTGAAAATTCCGTGACGGCACAGAGAAAATAGGCGTTTTTTGCAGGTTTTATAATGCTCAAAATCAGGATGCTCCGAGGGACCTATATGGTCAGGCGAAAGGTTTGTATAAACCCCTATGAAAAAATCTATTCCGTCAACACGGTGATTGAAAAGTGCCTGCGATGATACCTCTATTACGCACACCTTTGTTCCGGCATCCAGCATTTTTCGAAATGCTCTGTGAAGTTCAAGGCTTTCAGGAGTTGTATTTTTTGTTTCAAAGTGAACATCTGCATATTCAATGCCGCAGGTACCTATACAGCCGCAGGGAATCCCTGCACCTCTAAGACACGAGGAAATCATATTTGCAATAGATGTTTTTCCCTTTGTACCGGTAATACCTATAATTTTCATTTCAGCGCAAGGGTGACCAAAGAAAGCAGCTGAAACAAATGCAAGTGCTTTTCTAGTGTTTTCAAAGTATACAACAGTTGCATCCTCCGGAAGTGAAACATCCCTTGACACTGCAAATACACGGCAACCATTTTCGTATGCACTTAAAGCATACTCGTGACCATCGCTTGCACTTCCCACAAGGCAAAAGAACATTGTTCCCTTTGCTGCTTTTCTGGAATCAAATGTAATATCAGCGACATCTATCCCGGAATTGCCTTTAAGAGTATATTCAATTTTTGAATCATTTAATAAATCCGATAATTTCATAAATTCCGTCTCCGGTATTTTATTTTTAAAGGTCAAATCCTACCGCTTCTTTACCGCAGGACTCAATGGCTCTCTTTGCAAGCACTTCAAGTGAATCAACAAATCTCTCGTCAAGTCCTTCGTTTTTCTTTATAAGGCTAAGCTCTGTACAGCCGAGAATAATCCTTTCTGCGCCCTTTGAAAAAAGATGCTGTGCGACAGAATTAAATTTTTCCATATCAGCTCGCCTTCCCACCTTTATATCACCGTAGATTATTTCGGTAACAAGTTTCTGATACTCTGCACTAGGAACTATACATTCAATTCCGTGTTCTTTTAGGTACTTATGGTATGTCATTGATGAAACGGTACCATCTGTTGCAAGAACACCCGCTTTTTTTACTCCCTTACAGTCAAGATAAGTCGCGGTCTCCTCCATTATATTAAGAAATGGAATATCAATTGCATCTGTCAGCATATCGTAAAAATAATGGGCGGTATTGCAGGGAATTGCAAGGAGAGTTACACCGTATTCCTTGAGTCGTTTTGAATCCTCCACCATTATCTGAAGCGGATTGTCTTCTGACTTTCCGGTTATATAATTTGTTCTGTCGGGAGTAGTCGCACGGCTGTTTATTACTATATCAATATGCTCCTGATCACACTTTGCCTTTGTGTGTCTTGTAATCATTTCATAAAAATATACCGTTGCCATAGGTCCAAGCCCGCCCAGAATCCCCAACACGGGATTTTTATTATCCTTCACAGCCACTTCTCCCTTCTTTTTATCTTTCTATTTATTACCGCTTACAGTACTTCTTATACTTTTTAAAGTGGTTGAATACCATTGCACTAACAAGGAATCGCCTTTTGGGATTGCCCTTTAAATCTTCCTTATACCAGAGGGAAGATATATACTTTCCACTCTTTACAAGCTCTTTTGCCATATCTGCATATTTCTTGTCTGCACAGTATTTATATATAACTCTTTTTGGAATATATGTCCAGAGCACCTTTGTATCAACATACTTTGTCTCCATATTACCGAGAGAATCATTTACATAATCTTCGTAGAGATAGCGTGCAATATTTTCTCCGGATGCTGTTATATAGAAGTTACTTCTTCCCTGACGAAGATTAATTTCAAAGGCTCTGTATGAATTATCTCTTTCGTCATATTTAATATCAAAATTTGCAAAGCCCACATATCCTATATCTTCAAGGAACTTCTTAAAGCCCTTGCAAAGTTCAGGGTTATATTCAGGAATGATTGCTGCATGGTTTCCTCTGCCCTTTGGTGTATGCTCTTCAAGAAGAACGTGTCCGAGACACATCATTTTCACTTTTTTATCTTTTCCGCAGTAGGCTGTCAGCACATACATACGGCTGTCGTCGCCGGGAATCATATCCTGAAGAATTATACTGTCATCGTAACCTGACTTAAATATCGTCTTTATTATTTCGTCTGCTCTTTCCTTTGAGTCTGCAACATAAACCTTATTCATTCCGTCAAAGGGGTGTTTCCAGTAAACAACGCTGTTTGCAGGTTTTACTATTATAGGATATCTGAATCCGAGATTCTCCTCGCTTGTAAGTGTATAGTCCGAATCCTTGTAAAATATTTTTGTTGCCGGATACAGTATTCCGTGTTTATCACAGCTGTTATAAAATCTTTCCTTGGATACAAAATCATCCATTATATCCATTGAGCTGTAGGGTACTATAAATCTGTCACGAAGTTTTTCTGCGTTTCTTGCAACAAGATTTGCATAGTCGTCGGTACATCCGAGGATGAAAAACACCTTATCTTCTGCCTTGTTTTCTTCGTAGAAGTTGTTTACAACCCCCATAAAGGTTTCATCTGTGTCCATCGCAGGAACAGTTACAAATTTTATAAACTTTGATGCTTTTGTCGCACCTATTTCATATCTGCCAAAGGCATAAGAGGTAACACCGTATTCCTCGTGGAACGCCCTTGCAACATTATAGCAGTTAAGGTCTGCACCGATAAGAACCGGCACCGGAATTTTTCTTTTATTCATTATTATTCAATCCTTATTTTTATTTTTCATCAACAAAGAATCTCTTGTACCACACAAGGAATGTAAATACAGTCCATATTTTTCTGCCGTTATTTGCCTTGCCGCTGTAATGGTCCTCAAGCAAGCTGTTAATTTTAGAAACATCAAAGAATTCCTTTGCATAATCTGCAGCAAAGTATTCTTTTACTATATTATAGTATTTTTCCTCACGAAGCCAGAAACGTATCGGCACCGGGAAGCCCTGCTTTTTTCTGTCCGCCCATTCATCGGGAAGAGTTCTGTTTGCGGCCTTTCTGAATACGTACTTTGTATCTTTTTCATTTACCTTATATTCATGGGGAATCTTTTCCGCCATTTCCATAACAACTTTGTCAAGGAACGGAACACGGAGTTCAAGACTATGTGCCATACTCATCTTATCTGCTTTAAGAAGAATATCTCCAGGAAGCCATAGTTTCATATCAAGCTGCTGCTTTTTTGTCAGTTCATCCTTATCAGAGACGGATTTATACACTTCCATTACTACCTCGGCAGCACTCTTTCCGCCTCTGCAGTCGGGAGCAAGGTATTCCGTAGCTTCCTTTGCGGAGAATACAAGTGCCTGACCAAAGAAATAATCCTCCGGTCTTCCGCTTGAACGAAGCAGGAAACTCTTACCCTTAAAGTTGGGCATAGGCTTTACCAAAGTTGCAAGTGCGCGTCTTAAAAATCCCGGAACTACCTTTTTGAATTTTTTAACCTCTTTTGTATCAGCATACCAGTCGTAGCCTGCAAAAAGCTCATCTGCTCCCTCACCGGAAAGAACAACCGTAACATGCTCGCGCGCAAGCTGTGCAAGAAAATACAGCGGTACAGATGACGGGTTTGACTGAGGCTCGTCCATATGATACTGAATAGTCGGGAACGCATCAAAACATTCATCGGGCGTTATAATCTTTTTGAAATTCTGAATGTTTAGTCTGTCGGAAAGCTCTTTTGCATAGGTCGTTTCGTTAAACTTTCCCTCGCCCTCAATAAAGCCTACTGAAAATGTTTTATCAGGCATAAGGCAGGCTGTGATGTAGCTTGAATCCACTCCGCCTGAAAGAAATGAGCCGACCTTAACATCGGAAATTCTGTGAGCAGCAACAGATTCATTGACTGTTTTATCTATTATCTCAACATACTCGTCAAAACTCTTATCTTCGCTTTCAAATTCTTCGTCCCAATATCTTCCGAAGGTAAGCTCGCCGTTCTGAAAAACATAATAAGTTGCAGGCTCAAGCTTTTTTACGCCCTTCCAGAAGGTATCTGTCCCGCTTGAATACTGGAATGTAAGATAAGGGCGTAGCGCGTCCTTGTTTACTTCCTTTTTAAAGCCGGGAAAATCAAGAAATGCCTTGATTTCAGAGCCGAAAAGGAGTTCTCCGTCCTCCGTTACATAGTAATAGTGAGGCTTTATACCAAAAATGTCACGAGTTCCGAAAAGAAGCTGTTTCTTTATATCATATATTACAAAGGCAAACATACCGCGAAGCTTTTTGAGCATATCTACGCCATACTGCTCATAGGCGTGTAGCAGCACCTCGCTGTCGCCCTCGGTTTCAAACTTGTGTCCAAGGTCAATAAGTTCGCTTCTTATACTCTGGAAGTTATATATTTCACCGTTGAAAATAACGGCAACTGTTTTATCCTCATTATAAAGTGGCTGACAAGCACCCTCGGAAAGGTCAATTATTGAAAGTCTGCGAAAGCCAAGAGCTACATTATCGTCACAATATTCGCCTTCCATATCAGGCCCTCTGTGAATGATTCTGTCCATCATTCCGGAAAGTATTTCCTTTTTTTCACTGTATTTATGTTTGAAATCGGTAAAGCCCACAAATCCGCACATTTTCGAATTCCTCTCAATCTAAATATAATACATTTTTATCATATTTGCATAACACTAGCATTGTAACATATTTAACTGTATTATTATACCACACAAACAACTCCAATTTCAACAACAAAGTATTAATAATGTAAATGTTTAGAAAACAAAAAGAGCTATCCCAAAAAGGACAGCTCCTGTTATTATAATTATTACTTTACAATAATCTTTGCAAAGTTTTTCTTTCCTCTGCGAAGAACAAAATCCGCAGCGGTGATTTCGTTCTTGGTATATGTCTTTTTAAGGTCGGTAACCTTTTCGCCGTTTACAGAAACGCCTCCCTGCTCAACGGCACGTCTTGCCTCGGACTTGCTTGTTACAAGCTTTGCCGCAACAAGAAGTGTGAGAATATCAATTGCGCCGTCAGTAAAGTCTGCATCTGTTATTTCAGCTGTAGGCATATTCTCGGTGGACGCACCTGAAAATACTGCTCTTGCGCCCTCCTGCGCCTTCTTTGCTTCTTCCTCGCCGTGAACAAGCTGAGTAAGGTCATATGCAAGAATTTCCTTTGCTTCGTTAAGTCTTGCACCCTCCCAAGACTGCATTTCCTGAACCTGCTCAAGAGGAAGGAATGTGAGCATCTTTATACACTTGAGAACATCTGCATCGCCGACATTTCTCCAGTACTGATAGAAGTCGTAAGGTGAAGTCTTGTTGGGGTCGAGCCATACTGCGCCATTTGCTGTTTTACCCATCTTCTTTCCTTCGGAATTAAGAAGAAGTGTGATTGTCATAGCATAAGCGTCTTTTCCGAGCTTCTTTCTTATAAGCTCTGTACCGCCAAGCATATTTGACCACTGGTCGTCACCACCGAACTGCATATTGCAGCCATAGTGCTGATAGAGATGATAGAAGTCGTAGGACTGCATAATCATATAGTTAAATTCTAGAAAAGAAAGACCCTTTTCCATTCTCTGCTTGTAGCACTCAGCTCTTAGCATATTGTTAACAGAGAAACAAGCACCAACCTCACGGAGAAGGTCAACATAGTTAAGTTTAAGAAGCCATTCTGCGTTGTTGACCATAATAGCTTTATCTTCGCCAAATTCAATAAATCTTTCCATCTGTGCCTTGAAACAATCACAGTTATGCTGAATGATTTCAGGTGTCATCATTGAGCGCATATCTGTTCTTCCGGAGGGGTCACCGATATAACCTGTACCGCCACCGATAAGAGCTACGGGCTTATTGCCTGCCATCTGAAGTCTTTTCATAAGGCAAAGTGCCATAAAGTGACCTACATGGAGAGAATCAGCTGTCGGGTCAAAACCAATATAAAACTTAGCCTTGCCGTTGTTTACAAGTTCTCTTATTTCATTTTCGTCTGTAAGCTGCGCAAGAAGTCCTCTTGCCTGAAGTTCTTCAAAAATCTGCATTTTTATTTCTTCCTTATATTTTATTTACTTTGTTATTTTCTCTGTAAAACACACCGCATTCTCAACCCATTTTGCAATTGATGAATCAATCCATCCGGGAACGTCAATGCTTGTAATCTCATTTCCAAGTGCCACACCATGCGGTGCATCCGGGTATATGTGAAGCTCGAACATCAAACCTACATCGGCATAGGCTCTTGCAAGATCGAGAGAATTTGAAACCGGAACAATCTGGTCATTTGACGTATGCATAATGAATGCCGGACTTGAGTCCTTTGTAACATGCTTTTCAAGGTGTACCCTGTAAAGTTGCTCCTGTGTCGGACTTCTTGTCCCCAACAAATTTACGAAAGAGTCGTTATGTTCGTTGATGACAGGATATATAGGCATTATTCCTGTAGGTTTGTTGTAACCGTAAGGCATATCAATCGCTTCATATATCTCCGGCAGATTCCAGAGTATGCCTGTCATAGCACAAAGATGTCCGCCAGCAGAAAAGCCTGTTGCAAATACCTTGTTTTTGTCGTGTCCAAACTCGTCTGCATTATCGCGAATAAATTTCATTGCTTTTGATGCTTCAATGAGCTGTGACGGAAAGTGCTTATTACTGTTTGATGCTACAGAATAATGAAGCACGAAAGCATTAAAGCCCTGTGCCATAAAAGCAAGCGCAATCGGCTCACCCTCTCTGTCCGAGCATATACTGCCGTAACCGCCACCAGGAATGACGAGAACCGCTTTGCGTGTAAAATTGTCTATCTTATCAGGAACAAAACATTCAAGATATATGTTTTCGTTGTCTTCATCAAGCGGAATCTTTTTATAAACCATAAATCCTCCAGAATCCTAAAAGCATCCTGCTTATTACGATTTTACACCCGATAAGTATACCATATCGCACAAATTTTGTCAAGAGATACGGTGAATTGAAATTTAATTTCACACTGACTTTTTTTTGCGAAATTTTTGCACAAAATAAACCACCGAAATGGTAAACAGTCCAAGACTTATCCACTGTGATGTGGAAAGCCAGAGGACGCGTCCTCTTATTGCATCTCCCCGAAGAAATTCCATACAGAAACGCACAATAGGATATAAAAACATATATACGAATATAAGATTTCCGTTTACGGAAGTTTTAAGGAACAAATACAGCAGAATTGCAAAGATACACAAATTTAAAGCTGCCTCAAAAAGCTGTACCGGGAATCTTGAAACACCGTTAAGCTCCGGAACAAGACTGTTGCCCATTACGGTAAAACCGAATCTGCTTTCAATTCCGTAGCAGCACCCCCCAAAGAAGCACCCTACTCTACCAAAAGCATGAAAAAGCGGAATAAAGATTGCGAAAATGTCAAAAATATCACTTCTTTTTAGGTCCTTTGAGAACTTTGTGTGGATAAATAGTGCTGCAACCGCACCAATAAATCCGCCATAGAAAACACTTCCACCAAAGGTTAAAACCAATAGATAACCAATTGTTTTTATAGAAAGTTTGTCAATAACAGAAATGAATTTTACGGCATTAGCCATTTGTGTTATTCCGTAGAGAAGATGCCCTCCCACGAGAATCCCCACGCCTACCGAAACAAAAGCAAGAATAATATCCTCGTACATAATATTTTTCTTTTTAGCGACGAAAATTGCACCGATGACGGATACTGCAAGACCGACTATAAAAAGAAGTGAATATGTACCTATGTCCCTGCCGAATATATTTATAACCGGATACATAATAAATCCTTTCAACACATACAAGAAAGCATTGGAGTGCCGTAAATGCAACCCAATGCTTTGCTTTTTTGACCTTTTTAATAGAGCTTATATGCCCAGGAAGCTGCTTCAGCCATTTCAGCTGCTGCGTCGCCTGCCGCACAGGCTACACAAGTGGGGCAAATTGTGCAGGTAATAACACCGATTGCACTGAAAACAATACCGATGATACAGAGCACAAGACCTGCTGTTGCAACACCTGTCGGCTTCTGCTCCGCACGAAGCTGCTTTGTTGCATTTCCTGCAAGAACAACACCAACAATGCTGAGAATAAGAGTTACTACATTAACTCCGGGGAACCAAAAAAGCACAAGACCTACAATACCGAGAACGAGACTTGCTACTGCCATTTATTTTCACCTCCTAATAAGATTACTAAATATATCTCATAAAATCGAGAACATATGTAACTGCTTTTAAACAAAGTGGCTTTTTCAAAATTAATCGCATATTTTTATGTAAACATTTTGAATTAGCATAACTTTCGTTTCAAAAAAGCTTTATGAATAAAGTATATCACGGATGTACTTCACACAAATCGACATTTTGTGTCACAAATGTAAACAAATGGAATTAAGGTAATCTTTTTGTAATAAAAACTATAAAAATCTACAATTTATTTTATAAAAGTCAGTCAATGATTTATAAAAGTCTAAGTGTTTTTATAAGTCATCTCACAAAAAATTGAGTTGCAGAAAAAATGGCATACCGAAGTATGCCGTTCAAACATCATTTTTAGAAAAATATTTTCTGTGTCTGTTTACCCGATACAGCATCGGTATAGGTTTCGTACACTCTTGTAAAGTCACATACCATTGATCTTGGCTTTTTGTCTGCATCGTCCATTGAAAGCGGAACAAAATATACATTCTTTCGTTGAAGAAGCGTTCCTATATTGGGAGCACCTATAGACAGTGCATCGTTTGATGCGTAGGCTATAACAAGAGGTCTCTCATTTCTCAGATGTGCCTTTGCGGCCATTGTAACACTTGTATCGCATATGCCGTGTGCCATCTTCGCACAGGTATTTCCTGTACAGGGGCAGATAATTAAAGCATCCAGCTTTATTTTAGGACCAATAGGTTCAGCATCCTCTATTGTGTATATAACTTTTTTTTCGCACAAATCTTCAACCTTCGCTATAAAATCTTTAGCTTTACCGAACCTTGTATCTGTTGTATATACCTTTTCAGACATTACGGGCAGTACATCAATTCCCTTTTTGACAAAGTCCTCAAGAACACAAAAGGCTGCTGAATGATTACAGAAGGAGCCGCAAAAAGCAAAGCCTGTCATATAATACCACTCCTTTCAAACTCGCACATCAGCTTTTCGGCAATATATCCACCTGCACTTTCAGGACAGTATCTTGACGGAAGTGCGGAACCGTCAATAATTTCTATATTGTAGCTGTCCGCAAGCTTTTTATCAATGCCGAAAGGCTTGCTCGCAAGCTCAATATACCCCTGACTACTTGACATTCTGGAAAGCTCCTTTTGTGTGATTATATTTGCCGGCACAGTATTTATTATAAAATCAAAAGTATTAATTTTTTCGTACAGTTTCTCCGGCTCCAAAGTACAGTGACCGTCAATTGCAGCCTGTACACGAGATACCTCCCGCCTTGCAAAAATCGTAACTTTCGCTCCAAGGCTTTGCAAAATTCTTGCCGTATACTTTCCTATTCTGCCATATCCGCACACAAGAACCCTTGTGCCAAAAACTGTTTTTTCGCTGTTTTGCATTAAAAGCATTGCTGCTCCCTCGGCTGTTGCATAGGCGTTTTTTTCCGTAAGTGTATCATCCTCAAAATAATCGTATATTTCCCTGTTATACTCCTTTGCGATTGCTCTTGCCTTTTCCGAAATTGAACCTGCAAACACCGGTACACCTTCAGGACAATGTGAAAACACATCACACATACGAATTTTCGAGCCAACGCTGTTTATATTTATACCGTCCTTTGACAGAGGAAGCGGAAGAATTACAGCAGAAGAATTTATAAAACAGTCATAAAGACTTGCACAACGTGTCGAGCTTGCTCTATCGGATATGGCATCAAAACCGTATAGTGCACATTCAAAGCCACGCTTTCCAAGATTTTCTGCACAATGAAACATTCTTTTTCCGCCTCCGACAAAGGCGATTTTTATATTACTCATATGTACCGTCCTTTCTTTAATTGCCGGATATTCCGGCTACAGTATTATATGAGTAGAAAAATTTTACTGATAAAGGCAGCCATATTGAAAAAACAACATTAAGATATACTTTTTTCGTAAAGCACACTCTTTTTACCGGACTTTTGGCAATATAATGATAAAAAATTTTTTTATTCATTAAAATTTGGGAACAAGTGGAAAAAACTGTGCATATAATAAAACATCCCAGGACTTTGGGAAAAACGGAAAGAGGTAAAATTTATGAAAAAACTTGCAGCTTTAATAGGAATATTTATACTATCCTTCGGTGTCAGTATTCTGCTTTGTACTGTTCTGCCGGCTACGGCAATTGTATTCATCCAGGCGGCACTTCTCATTGCTGCAGGACTGTTTTATATCTTCTCCGTACTTTAAAGCTTCTGTGGAAAAAACATTTACTAATTCCTGTGAGGTGACTGAGTATGAAAATAATAGTACTTAAACCTCCGAAATTCATTTCACGGATTGTGAGATTTTTTGCGGGTATGGGAAACAAATAAACTTTGGGCCGTAAAACGGCTCATTTTTATTTTTCCGGAATAACTAAGTACTCCTCAGAATATAATTGTACAAAGAAAATTCAAAACAAGAAAAGGAGAATAAACCGATATGGAAAAATGTCTTCCCTATTATGAAAAAGTATTTTGCGAAAAGAGCGAAAAAAACATCAGCATTGATGTAAGTCTACAGGAGTACCTGCCAAATGCCGTAAAAGTAGTGAAAGTTTCAGCTTTCCCCATAACAGACGAATGTGAATTGCAGAAGGATTCGCTTTACATACGCGGACACATTGTTTTTTCTGCCATTTATCTTTCAGACTTCAGAGACAAGCTTAAATGTGCCTCGTTTACGACAGATTTTTCACACACCTTTCCTGCAAGAGGTATAGAAGATGTACTTTCAAACAACGGTTTTACCGACTGGAATGTTTCTGTCTCTGACGAAAAAGGACAGCCGGTATCCCAAAGAAAACTCGTCCTTTCCTGTAAACTTCTTATATGCGCCGATGCATATGTTGCTAAAAAGACAGACATATTTGAAACGGAAAACAACAAAACCCTAAAAAAACTGTGCGATAATGTAGATGTTCTTGATATACATAAAATACGAGATTGTGAGTTTTCACTTGAGGACAACATCACCCTTGAGGATGGAATGCCTCATATCCGCGAAATAGTATTTACCGAAGCATCAGTTGCAGACACTTCAGCAACAGTTTCAGACGGAAATATAAATTACAGCGGAGACATCATCTTAAACTGTCTGTATCTTGGGGAGAGTGAGGATGAGAGTGAACAATATATATCCTTCTGTAAAAAACTCCCTTTCCACGGCTCTATGCCTTCGGAAGATATTTCTGACGCTGCATATGTACTTTGCAAAGGTGTTGTGACCAGCGTAAATGCTGATCCGGTTCAGAATAACTACGGAGAATCAACTATATGCGGTGTTTCTGTAGGAATACTTATCAATGCAAAGGCTTACGCCACCTGCAAAACTGAAATAATTTCGGATATTTTCTCAACAAAACACGACTGCGACTGTGAAGTTCGGGAAATAGGCTATGACTGTTTTATCTGCAGTATCAACGAAAGCGTTGAAGTTTTGGAATCTGCCCGTGCAAACCTCGGAAGCATCACTGATATTATTTCACAGCTTGCAAATGTAAGTGTTATTTCCACAGAACTTTCCGGAAAGGTGCCTGTCTTTAATTTAAGAGCAAATCTTAAGCTTTGCGGGACAAACGCACAAGGAATATTTGAAAGCATAAATACCGCTTTTAATTTCAAAGTAGCGCCCACCGCTGAACTTCCGGAAATCCCCGAAAAATGCAGATTTGACACCTGTGTTCACATAAGCGACTGCAGTTGTAAAATTGAAAACGGCGAGATAAAATGTAACCTTACACTTGAGCTTTCCTCGGCTGTTTACGCAAGGAAATCCGCAAGAGCAATTACAGCTGTAAATGTTGATGACAGCTTTGAACTATGCCGCAACAAATCCGAATATATAATATTCTATCCTGAACCTGAGGACACCGTCTGGTCAGCGGCTAAAAGATACAGAGTTTCACCAGAAGCTCTTCTTGCTGTAAACGGAATGAACAGCAATGACACCGTATTTTCAGGCAAAAAAGCCATAGTAATTCCAAGGAAAGATTGTTAAATCCCAAAAAAGCTGACACTTTCGGACAAGGCTTCCGGAAGTGTCAAAGCTATTAAAGGAGTAGTTTATGAAAAACAAAAAATATTTAAAATTACTTATGATGCTGATTACTGTTTTTTCAACCGCGTCAATAACCGTATACCTCACCGGTTTTTCCTTAAAACCACAAAGCAGTATCGGCATTTATTCGGATACACTTTACAGAAAAATAGGTAAAAGCAATTCCTACAGCACTGTAAATGCTATGGAAAATAATCAACCTGACACATATAAATCCGATGGAAATAACTCCTCACAGAAAGAAGTCTCATCATACTCTGACGGAGTATCCTCTGAAAACGCAGAACCCCTTTCTCTTTCTCAAAACTTATCCGGCATTAATGAAATATGCGTTTACAATCATAAAACGGATTCTGTTTTCGTTATGCCTCTTGAGGAATATGTAGCATCGGTTGTCGTAGCTGAAATGCCGGCAAGCTCACCAAGCCAGGCTCTCAAAGCTCAAGCTGTAGCTGTCAGAACTCTTGCTGTGAACTACATACTTGACAACGACAAAAGCGAACACAAGGGAGCGGACATCTGTAC
>JAFWWX010000282.1 GCA_017517985.1 Clostridia bacterium
AATTTATGATTGCAAGGAAACGTAAAACATTAGCCGTTTGTGATGAATGTCACAGAAAAATACATAACGGAAAAATGGACTGAATGTAAGTGGGGAGCCGTATACGCTGAGAGGTGTAAGTACGGTTCCGGGGCGAGTACTCGGAAACCTATTGCAGTAATGCAAAAAGGCGCTGGGTACTTAGCCTACAGTTCAAGGGCGACAGCGGACAGGGCGATGCGATGGAAACACTTGTTGGCTGCAGTAAAAAGGTCATAGGTATGACCGCAACGCTAATTAACGGCTATTCAAGCGGACTTTTCTATCTGCTCTACCGCATAGTTCCTCACCTTATGAAGATTGACAACAAGGACTACGACAATCCCGGTGCATTCAACGGCGAATACGGCGTTACAGAGGCAACATACGAGCTTGAAGAAAGCGAGTTCAATGCCAACAGTAAAAGCCGCCGCAAGAAGCTCCACGAGCGTCAGAAGCCGGGTGTATCACCTCTTGTATATTCACGGTTTCTTATCGACTGTGCAGTATTCCTTTCTCTTAATGATATGGGAAAGCATCTGCCTGACTATGAGGAAATACCCGTTGAACTCAATCTCTCACCTGAGATTGAAGAAGAATACAAGAGAATTGAGAACTCTTACCGAAGCTGTATGAATCGTCGTGACGGCACATCAAGAAAGCTAATGTCAAGCTTTTTAAGTCTTCTCACTACATATCCGGACCAGCCATATGATGCTGAGCCGATATATTATCCAAAGAGTGATGAAGCGGTGGTTGTTCCAAAGTCACTTTCAGACTTTGACGAACAGCACGAAAAGGACGTGGCAACTCTTGATATTGTCAAGCGTAAGGTTGACAGCGGAGAGCGAGTACTTATCTACACAAGCTGGGTAAAAATCGACACACAGGATAAACTCAAAAAACTGCTTGAAGAACAAGGCTACAAGGTAGCACTTCTTGAACAAAAGGTATCACCTGAAAAGCGTGAAGAATGGGTTTCAAAAAAGGTTGAGGCAGGGATTGATGTACTTATCACAAATCCGAGTCTTGTTGAAACGGGACTTGACCTCAATGCCTTTACTACGCTCATCTACTACAACATCGGGTATAACCTATTCACTTTCCGTCAGTCATCCCGCCGTTCTTGGCGTATAAACCAGACGGCACCCCGAATTGAAGTATATATCCTTTACTATAAGGGAGTAATGCAGGCAAGAGCAATTCGCCTTATGGCATCAAAGCTTGCGGCTGCTACTCTTGTTGAGGGTAACTTCTCGGATGAAGGCTTGGCGGCAATGAGTGACTGTACCGATATGACTTCACAGCTCGCACGAGAGCTCACAAAGGGCATTCGTGACGAGGTTGAGGACGTTGGTGCTATGTTCAAGAAAATGGCTATTATCAAGGATACAACGACTCCTGAAGAAAATGAGGAAGATTACATCATCACAGATGATGTTACGGAAGAAACAAAACCTGTTACAACGACCAAAGTTGAAACAGTTAAAATTCTCTCCGTCTCCGAAAAGCTTCAGAAGGCAATGCTCCTTGCTAAGCAGGCTACAAGCAGTAAGACAAAATTGAGTTTTCCGGTAACAAACAATGAAGATGTGCCTGTCGGTACGCAGTTTACACTGTTTGACGTGGCATAAGAAAGGATAAACAAAATGAGGTTTACAGTAAACAGAAAAATAATGCTGGAGCATCTTAAAACGATGTCGGCAATGATACCCAAATCAAGTACAGTTCCAGAACTCAAGGGCTTTCTTGTTGAAGCCAATGAGGATGACGGATACTTGTACCTTACGGCAAATTGCTTTGAAGCGGCAATACAGCGAAAGCTTACTGCTGGTATTGAGTCAGGCGGCTTTTTCGTGCTTGATGCCAGAATGCTTGTTGGAATACTCTCACATCTTGCAGGTGATGAAACATACTTTGAGATGGAGAGTGCAGGAAGCGTAAAGATAACCGGCGAGAGCTGTACATACACAATGAACGTTCTTGACGGTAAGACCTTTCCACGCCCTGAAATTCCTTTTCCCGACGGTACTGTTAAGGTATCGGGAATAAAGAAGCTTTACGGCAAAACAAGCAGTGCGGCTCATAAGGAAGTAACAAACATCTTAAGCGGTATTCATATTGAGATTACACCCAAAGGTATTACGGCAACAGGCTGTGACTCAAGGTGTATTGCAACCGCCCGTCTTGAACAGGACTGCGGCGGAAGTATGGACTTTACCATTCCAAAGGCAACTTTATCATATCTTGCATCTGCTGCAGGTGATGAAGAGCTTGAAGTCGGAAGAAGCGGTGCTTTCATTATCTTTATGAAAGAAGGTATGCTTTTCTCGGCAAAGAAGATGGCAAAGGAATATGTGAATACGGGTATGATACTTGATTCCCTAAAGCCTATGTACGAAGCAAAGCTTGAGTTCAAGGATTTCAAAGAACAGGTGCAGTATGCAAGCGATATTTCGGCTATGGGTGTTGAGAACTCCTATGTAAGACTCGACTTCGGTGAGGAAAAGATTACTATTTCCACTACAAACGACGTGGGCTGTGCTACATATTCTGTAGGTGCAGTCAGAATCAACGGTGACTCCGAACACAGCTTCTATTACCCTGCGGCAATGCTGAAGGATATATTCAAGACTGTTGACGGAACTATGATCTTAAGTCTTGACAAAAGAGGTTATTTGCTTGTCTTTAACAAGTACGACAAATACCTTCTTACACCGATACCGGCTACAACTGTTGAAAAGCAATTCTTGAAATACGAGGAACACAAGAAAAAGGCACGCGGCGAAACTACGGATAAGGCTGTCAAGAAGACACGCTCTACTGCAAGAAAAGCAGCATAGGAGGGATTTAATGAATAAACCTACTATCTGCCGATATTGCGGTGGAAAAGTGATACTTACAGACAGCAGTAAGATCTACGGCAAGGATTACGGCGACATTTACCTTTGTACCACCTGCAACGCATTTGTGGGAGTACATAAGGGCTCGGGAAAACCTCTCGGTACACTTGCGAATAGTATTCTTCGTACCAAACGCAAGGAAACCCACGAGGTATTCGATAAGTTCTGGAAGGACAATAAGATGTCAAGAACTGAGGGTTACAAATGGCTGTCCGAGAAAATGGGACTACCTTTTAAGTCTACCCATATCGGATACTTTGAGATTGAAGAATGTCAAAAGGTAATCGAGCTGTGTCAGAGTAAGGCTGCGTAAAGAAAGGATTAAATATTATGAGGGATGAAAAAACATTAAAACAGGTTATCGTTATGAACGATATATCCGATGGACTTGTCATATCTTCGGCAATGGGAACCTACGTAAACTCATACTGCGCTCCCCGTGAGCGTTTCTATGAGTGTATGCTTTCAAAGAACATAAATGTACAGCATAATTTCACCTTGCTGTGCCTTGAATGGTTCAGGGAACTTTCAAAAACAGATGATATTGACGAGAGAAATATGGCGTCACACGAATTTGCACTTAAAGCCAAAAATGAGTACCGCTATGAATCTCTCGACAAGCGAATAGTATCATCAAGAGGAATTAACCGACACTTTGAGTTCGATTTCAGGGACGATGAGCAGGCGGCAGAGCTTCTTGAACGCTATCTTCGCACATCAAACAACAACGAGGAGTTTATGCACGGAATGCTCCGTGTACATAAGACCTGTCAGCAGTTATTCTCAAAGCTATGCCTTGAATGGCTGAAGCGTGTGTCTGAGCTTCCCACAAGAAGAAAACACTACGTTGTTCTTGCAAGAAAAGTTATGAAGCATTACACAAGATTTCCGATGATATGAGGTGGAATAAATATGTTATACGCAAAAATGAATCAGATAATTGACGAGGTAAAAAGCGACGTTGCAGAGCGTGATGAGCTTGTGGAGTGCATAGCCATTGCACTTCTTTCAAGGAAGAATCTCTTTATACTCGGCGATACCGGACAGGCTAAGAGCTACGCAATAAACCTTTTTCGCAAAAGGATAATCGGTGCAAAGCAGTTTGAACGCCTTATGTCAAAGCAGACGGATGAGGAACAGATCTTCGGAAGACTTGACCTTTCAAGCCTTATCCCCGGCAATATGCCGCTGGATGAGTTAATGAAAGAAGAGAGTTATGCGGAACTATACCGCAAGCTCTCTGAGCAATACGAAATATATTGTACTGCAAAAAGCTCCGATGCCCTTAAATCTGCTTATGAACTCTCAAAGCAGACAGACCTGCTCAAGCACATTATCTGCACCCTTAAAAGCGGTACACCCAAGATGATAACAGAGGGAAAGATACCCGACAGTCATATTGTATTTCTCGATGAAATGTTCAAGTCGGGTGACGGAATACTGAACTCACTTCTTACAGCCTTAAACGAAAAGGTGTATACCAACGAAGGACAGACAGTACCCATTCCCGTTATCTCTTTCTTTTCAGCATCGAATGAGATACCAAACTTCAACGAC
>JAFWWX010000283.1 GCA_017517985.1 Clostridia bacterium
ATAATTTTTGTAAGATAAACACCGTTGTCAGCAAAAAGCTCCGCAATACTCTTTCCGCTGTCCTTTTGTCTTGACCAGAGATCGCCGGGCGCTATAAATACCCCAACGCCCTCTGCCTTTTCAAGTATCTTACCTGCCGCCTCGCTGACAATAAGCCCCGGCATATGTACCTCGTCATAGACATAAGCATCACCCTGGGGAGACATCGCAACAAATTCCGCAGCAAGCATATCAAGACCGTAGTCAATAGCACAATACTTCTTCCAGTGGGAAGGCACAGGAAACGGTGTAACAACATGGACCTCTGAGCAAAACTCCGGAAAGAACTGACCTGCAAAAACATTCCAGTCTCCGTAAAGCCAGGCACTTCTGAGCTCTGACGGAAGGCTTTCAAGCTGCCTTAGATACTCCGGATCTTTTTCCATAAGAATACCGTTGTCATAGACCGATGCCGGAATAAAGACATAATCCTTTTCTTCCTCACCCTTTCTGTAGTTTCTGTCTATAAATAACCTTTTCACCCATCCGTGTCCCACACCGCCGGGATTACAGGTTAAGTATATCCGTTTGGGAAAGCTGTTTGTACCTCTAAGGCACGCCTTGAGTGTCTGAAACTGATATTCGGAGAAGTGGGTAGCCTCATCAAAACCGATAACATCGTACTCCTGCCCCTGATACTGATTTACATCATCTTCACAGTCGCAGTAACCAAGTTTTATTCTTGAGCCATTGGGGAACTCAAAGCATTTTCTCGTATCCGAAAAATGAGCAATACCAAAAAGCTCGGAAAGCAAAGGGCGAATATGATTTTCCCGAAGCTCAGGGTATGTTCTTCTCAGAAGCAGCACTGAAAGACCGCTATAATTCAAGCACATAAGAACAAGTTTACGCCTGAGTGCCCAGCTTTTCCCCCCACCTCTTGCACCGCCGTAAGCAGTATATTTTGCACGGCTGTCAAAGAATAACCTCTGTTTTTCCTGAGGAGTACCAAAAAGAACGACTTCTCTAGCCTCCATTCAATTCTCACCTCCGTACAGTATTTTTATTAATAACTATTCTCCAAGTTTTTTTGCCTCATCAGACAAAGAAATCTTAATGGACTCATCGGTAGTTTTTTCCTTTTCATTCCAGCCAAAGCTGTATTTAAGTGAGCTCTGCGCAGCGCTTGCAGAAAGCCTACCCGAAAGGGCATTTTCCTCGATAAACGCCTCAATTTTCATAAGCACATACTCAACAAACTGCCTACCATCTCTGCTTTTTTCAAGAGAATAAAAAGCTTCCCTCGTAAGTCCCAGAGCGCAAAGAAGACCGGATAAAGTATATGGTTTTGCAAGAGGCATCTTCGGCTCACAAGCTGAATTTACAGAATCACACTCGGAAAAATATTTTTCAGAAAGTTCTCTGTACCGTGTAATACTTTTTATTTTTTTAACCAAACAAATAACCTCCCGTTACAACATATTCCCATTACCGTCGTCCTCACAAACAAACTCCTTTCCGAAGGCCTGTGCATTTTCATCGGCGTAATCCTGCCAGCACTGTTTATGAATAATATCACCATTAACATAAATCTGCACCGCATCCTCGCCCGGCATTATAGCGAAACCGCACTGACAGCATTTTTCGGCATTATCATAAATAGTATTATATTTAGCGGCAAAAATCCCATCGTCGCAAAGAAGCTCATCTTCCGTCATTTCAAGTTTATTCTTCATCATTTACATCATCCTCTCTGACAACATCGCAATTTATGAACATATGTTCTTTTTACATTAAAAATAATAGCTCGCACTCAACGGAGCCGCAAATACAGAACACTTGTTCTTGTTGCGTGAATTATACCACAAATTTCTTGATTTGTCAACAGTTTTTAGAACTTTTGTTCTAATTTGTGTAACTCAAATAAAATATTGAAAACATAAGTTCTATAAATTTGTACATCCTGCGAATTGACTTTTTTGAAGGTAGCTAAATAATTTTTTAAAAACCAAATCACTTTAGCGAAGGTGTTAAAATAGGTAGAAGAGGGGATGATTTGGCATTATTGTTTGAAATTACAAACAACAAAATCTAAGGAGTGCAACAAGTCAATTGCACCGTTGGGGATATTATCGCCCCGCCCGAGGAGCTATGCGAGTCGGGCAAAATTGTGGGTCAAGGGAGTCCTCGACTCCACAGCCCGGGGTGTCGGGGACGGAGTCCCAGGCAAAGAGAATTCGGAGTTCGGAATTCGGAATTCGGAATTGAGGAGAAAATTTACTGCGTAAATTTTTATTGTTTGAAATTACAGACTTCAAAATTTTGGGATACAATTTAAAAACAATTTACTAATACGATTGCAACAAGTCAATTGCACCGTTGGGGATATTATCGCCCCGCCCGAGGAGCTATGCGAGTCGGGCAAAATTGTGGGTCAAGGGAGTCCTCGACTCCCTTGCAGGGGTGTCGGGGACGGAGTCGCTGACAGAGAAGCGGTGTGTCGGGGACAGAGTCCCTGACAGAGAAGCGGTGTGTCGGGGACAGAGTCCCTGACAAAAAGCACCCCGCCGCAGCGAAACATCGCCACAACGGGGTAAAATTGTATGTCCTTGTAAATATTTGATTATGTATTCACACAAGAAGTAAGTACAACAGGAATAAAATACAGAAATTATTTCTGAATAAACTCCTCCATCATATCCCAGCCTTTTGACCAGAATTTGACATTAAGTCTGCCCTCAACACCAAGTCCGAAAAATTCATCGTAGCCCAAAGCACCGCTCTGTTCGTCTTTTCCGTGTGTGTACATTACATAAGGTACAGCATCAAGAGAGTGTGTTCTCTTGCAAAGAGGTGTGGGATGGTCTGGAAGGAAGAAGATTTTAAAATCTTCACCTGTAGATTCAAGGTAATCGTAAATAGGCTTTACTATTCTTGAATCAAGATACTCAATGGAAAGCACCTTGTTCTCAATTTCAGCTCTGTGTCCACATTCATCGGGTGCTTCAACGTGTACATAAATAAAGTCATCACCGTTTTTGAAAGCGTCAATTGCCGCCTTCGCCTTGCCCTCGTAGTTTGTATGGATATTGCCTGTCGCCCCCTCAATATCCGGTACTTTGAGACCTGCACAAAGACCGATACCCTTTATAAGGTCAACAGCGGAAATAACAGTTCCTGAAAGCCCAAATCTTTCAGAGAATGAGGTAAGGAACGGCTTCTTTCCGGGGCTCCATATCCAGAGTGAGTTTGCAGGAAGAAGTCCTCTCTTTTTTCTGTCGATATTCACCGGGTGATTTTTTAAAATCTCCCAGCTCTTTTTCATAATTTCGTAGTAAGGCTTGCCGTCTTCACCGCTCGGCAGATATTCTCCGATTACACTTCCGAGAATATCGTGGGGTCTGTTAAAGTTGATTGTCTTGGGAGCATCCTTCCAGATAAGACAATGACGGTAGCTTACTCCTGTATAGTATGTTCTCAGCTCATCTCCCATTTCAGCCTGTAGTGTTTCAATAAGCTGTCTTGACTCCTCTGTGGAAATTTCATCTGCACTATGGTCAAGAATTGTAAGTTCCTCATATACGTCGCCCTCGGAAAGCGCAACTGTATTTATTCTGAATGCAGTTTCGTTTTCCTTCATATCAATTCCCATGCTCACAGCCTCAAGGGGAGAACGTCCCTTCGAGTAAATCTTGGGGTCGTAGCCGAGAACTGCGAGGTTTGCTGTATCACTTTCGGGTACCATATCCATAGGAACATTGTGTGTGTATCCAACGATACCTTTTCTTGCCATCATATCCATATAAGGCTTTTTTGCAAGTTCGAGGGGAGTTTTGTTTCCAAGCTTTTCATGACGGTAATCACTCATACCATCGCCAATAATTACTGCGTATTTCATTTTTTATATCCTTTCCTTTAAGGTTTATTATTTACATTTTGAATATTATTCCGACAACCGCACCTATTGCTATAAATACTATCGGGTGTACTTTTTTCAGTTTTACAATAAATGGAATAAGAAGTGCAAAGAACAATATGCCAATAACATTCACCGTTTCAGGAAGGTTGATTGTCATTCCAAAAAGACTATAACCTTTACTTCCTGCAAAAACAGAGAGAATCAGCACATCCAGCATCGCCGATGCCACAAGCGCTGCACTACAGGGGCGTATACCGTAGAAAGCACCGTCAAGAAGTCTGTTGCTCTTGAATTTTTCAAGAAACTTTGCAACTATTATAATAACAATTACCGAGGGGCAGATAAGTGCAAGAGTAGCACATATGCCTCCAAGAATACCAAGAAGTATTCCAAAAAAGCCTTCAACACCTGAAAATCCCATGTTGAAGCCGGCGTATGTCGCCATATTGACACCTATCGGGCCCGGAGTAGATTCAGATACAGCAATCATATCCGTAAGTTCAGAAACCTCAAACCAGGGGTATTTCTCCGCCATCTGGCGAAGAAACGGAATTGTCGCAAGTCCCCCGCCAATAGCAAAAAGACCCGTTTTAAAGAACTCCAGCATCATAATGAGAAGGTCATAAATATAATTCATAATTACGCCCCCTTCTTGCTGTTATCCGATTTATAGTCTTTCTTTATAAAGCATCTAAACACTATACCGCAAAGAGCCGAGGCAACAACGGATATTACCGGAGATATGCCAAAAATCTGCATTAAAAGAAAAACCAGCACCGCAATAATTGCCGTCAGGGCATCAACTATGCCTTTTTTCAAAAGCTTAAAAATGGATACCGAAACAAGTGCACATACCGCAAGTCTTATTCCGGAGAGTGCGTGCTGAACATATGTGTTATCTGAAAAGTGAGAAAGACAAGCCGCAATCACAGATATAATTATGATAGATGGGCATACAACGCCGAGTGTTGCAAAAATGCCTCCCAAAATCCCCTTGTTTTTGTGACCTATAAAAGTAGCCACATTTACTGCAATAATACCGGGAGTACATTGACCCACAGCATAGTAGTCCATAACTTCGTCTTCCGTTGCCCACTTTTGTTTTTCCACAACCTCACGCTGTATAAGCGGAAGCATCGCATAACCGCCGCCAAAGGTAAAAAGACCTATTCGGAAAAAGGTGGTAAAAAGCTTTATTATCTCTTTCATTTATGCTCCTTTCGCAAAATCAGAGAGTTTCATTTATTATATCCTTTGCAAGCGCTTTATTTGAATACCGATTGTCGTATGTTACTTCTTTTATTATTCGGATATAATCGGGAATTGCAAATTCTTCATTCTCCTCTGAAAGCTCCACCTCAAGCACCGCCCTATCCTTCCAGAAAGGGTATATATCTATTTCCATTATGTGATTTTCAAAGGGGATTTTATATCTTGTTTTTTTAACTACATTACGGCTTTTATCAGCACACAGAAGAAGCTCTCTGTAGGTTTCCTCGGAAATAACCCTTTCGTCTTCAAGGTGAGCCATATCCGAAATTCTTTTTTTGATGTTTCTTATATATTCGGTTTTTCCGCAGCATTCAGATTTTCTCACCCTCATACTGCCGTCATCACACAGAAGATAGGTCTGCTCAAATTCAAAAATTCTGCAACCGGGGGACTTTTTGAGAAGCTCTCTATCCGGATAGCCTAT
>JAFWWX010000284.1 GCA_017517985.1 Clostridia bacterium
CGGTTCAAGTATAGGCATAAAAAAGGCGGATAACACAGAAGAACTCGAAGATGCTCTTGATTATGCTTTCGGTTTTGCAAATCTTATTATAGTCGAAAATGCAGTTTTGAATCTTCGTGAGATTAACTGTTCTGTACTTGGAAACAAAGATGACTGCACAGCTTCCGTATGCGAAGAACCTCTTAATGCTACAACCATTCTCACATTTGAAGATAAATATTTGTCCGGCGGAAAAAGTGGCGGTATAAAGGGGTCAAAGGGAACAAGTGCCGGCATGGCTGACACAAAGCGTCAATGTCCCGCAAATATTCCTGACGAGCTTCGTGACAAAATTCAGGATTATGCAAAGAAGACCTTTGAAGTACTCGGTTGCAGCGGTGTTTCAAGAATTGACTTTCTTATGGATAATGAAACAAAGGAAGTATGGGTAAATGAAATAAACACCTGTCCCGGCTCGTTGTCCTTCTATCTTTGGGAAGCAAGCGGTATTAAGTTTGACGAACTTCTTGACAGGATTGTAAAAATTGCACTTGCAAGATCAAGAGATGAAAAGAATCTGACCTTCCCCTTTGACACTAATATTCTTCAGGGTTTTAGCATCGGCGGTGCAAAGGGAGCAAAATCATAATCTGCTATTAACAAATGTAAAAATTACAACAATTATATTGACAACGCATTAATAAACATATATAATATTAATTACAAAAAAGAAAGGAACTACCATTATGAACATTTTAGTTACAGGCGGTACAGGCTACATTGGTTCTCATACTTGCGTTGAGCTTATCAAGGCAGGACACGATGTTGTTATCATCGACAATCTTTCCAACTCAAAAATAGAGGTCCTTGATTACATTAAAGAAATTACAGGCTATACCTGCAAATTCTATGAATGTGACATTCTTGATAGAGAAGGTCTCCAGAAGGTCTTTTCCGAAAACAAGATTGACAGTGTAATTCACTTTGCAGGTCTTAAGGCTGTTGGTGAATCCTGCGCAAAACCCCTTCTCTACTACAGAAACAACATAAGCGGTACTGTTATTCTTTGCGAGGTTATGGCTGAATATGGCGTTAAGAGCATGGTATTCTCCTCCTCCGCTACAGTATACGGTATTCCGAAAGAAGTTCCGCTCCGTGAAGATTTCCCTCTTTCAACAACAAATCCCTATGGCTCAACAAAGCTTATGATTGAAGGTATTCTTAAGGATGTTTACAATGCAGATAACGAATGGGATATTACTATTCTTCGTTATTTCAATCCTATCGGTGCTCACGACAGCGGTCTTATCGGCGAAGATCCCAACGGTATTCCCAACAATCTTATGCCCTACATAACAAAAGTTGCATCAAAGCAGCTCCCCTGCCTTGGTGTATTCGGCAACGATTATCCCACACACGACGGTACAGGTGTGCGTGACTACATTCACGTTGTTGACCTTGCTGACGGTCATGTTAAGGCGATTGACCATATGAGCGGATACCAGGTATTTAACCTTGGTACAGGTGTTGGCTACAGTGTTCTTGATATTGTTAATGCCTTTGTTAAGGTAAACGGCGTTGATGTTCCTTATGAAATCAAGGAAAGACGCCCTGGCGACATTGCCGAAAACTTTGCTGATGCAACACGCGCAAAGGAAGTACTTGGATGGACTGCAAAATACGGTATTGAAGATATGTGCCGTTCCTCCTGGAACTTTACAGTTAAAGCAATGGAAAGAAAGTCCAAGTAATTAAACAAAGCACATAATCCCGACAGACTTTAAATTGTCTGCCGGGATATTTTTTTCGCAAAAAAGAGGCTGTAGCAAAATTAATTGTTACAGCCTATGTATTATACAAAATCAACAAATGTTTGTAGAGAAAGACCTGTGTGCCATTCCCTTGTTTTCTGCGTTTTGCGAATTTTGCTACAGTTCCTTTGTAATTCTTAATTATTTGTTTGTACTAAAAAGGTCGTCAAAATCCCAGTCATCAGACTTTACTGCCTTTTTAGGTTCTGCAGAAATCGCACCTCTGTCAAGTCCAGCCTTAACGGCATCGCCAACAGGTGAATCACTATCAAAACCTGTTGCAATAACAGTAACTTTCATTTCATCATCAAACTTTTCGTCAAGAGCAACACCCCAGATAATTACAGCATCGGGATTTGCTTCGCTTGCAATGCAAGTAGCTGTTGCATCAATATCTTCAAGTCCGATGTCGGGAGATACCGTAAAGTTAATGATAAGTCCCTTTGCACCTGTAATGGCTGTTTCAAGAAGAGGGCTTGAGATTGCTGCACGTGATGCAGCCTCTGCCTTATCCTTACCCTTTGCACGACCAATACCCATATGTGCAAGACCTGCATTTGACATAATTGTTGTAACGTCAGCAAAATCAAGGTTAATCATGCCAGGAACATTAATAAGCTCGGAGATGCTCTGTACACCCTGACGGAGAACATCATCTGCTGCTGCAAATGCATTCATCATTGTAATCTTGTTTTCAGTTACATACTTAAGCTTTTCATTGGGAATAACAACAAGAGAGTCAACATATTCCTTAAGATTTTCAATTCCCTTAAGAGCATTCTGCATCTTTACGTTTCCTTCAAAAGCAAAAGGCTTTGTTACAATACCTACTGTAAGTATTCCCATATCACGGGCAAGCTTTGCGATAACAGGAGCAGCACCTGTACCTGTTCCACCTCCCATACCTGCAGTGATAAAGAGCATATCTGTGCCTGTGAGAGCCTTTCTTATATCTTCAAGGTTTTCTTCGCACGCATTCTTTCCTACTTCGGGGTTAGAGCCTGCACCTCTTCCGCGCGTAATCTTTTCGCCAAGAAGAATCTTCACCGGTGCTGCTGACTTACGAAGAGCCATTGCATCAGTATTTACCGCAATGAAATCAACACCCTTTGTGTTGTATTCAATCATTCTGTTAACTGCGTTTCCGCCTGCACCACCTGCACCGATAACCTTAATGGATACTACATTTTCCTCAATATCCATAGCAAACTTGTTCATTTATATTTCCTCCTTAGATATAATTCACTTATTTTAAACGAAAAAGTAAACACTCAATCATTCTACTCATACTTTTAACATCATACAACATTCTTTTTGATTTTGCAATAGACTTTATAAAACTTTTATAATTTTTCTAAAGAATATTTTCAAAGGCACTCTTACTTAGCTTCTAGAGAAGACCGCTTCGTTGATATTCCCATCAGAGAAATCTATTGTTCCAACATCTTCCGGCGAGAGTTTTGAAATTATTCCACGCAAAAATTCAAGCTTTGTATCGCACTCAAGTATACTGCCAAGTTTTACAGTATACTTAACGCCAAGTGTGAACAAAATTTCAAATTTATCCCTGAAATCTATCTCAGAAATATCGTAAAATAAATCATATTCCAAAAGATTTACATATAAAGTTTTTACCATTTCCGGTATGTCATTATCTTCTGTTTTTATTTTCTCACCTGTTATACACCTTGTCACTCCCGGAAGATATATTCTCTTAAGTCCCATAAGCTCCGCTGTTTCAATTGATTCGTATCTCTGTATTACATTCATATCGGCATCAAGTGAGTAATAATGCTCCCCAACTGCCACAAACAGAACCTCTGCTGTTTCCGTAACATTTATTGTAACTGTCGACGGAAAATTCTTTATTACCTTGACTTTTTCCACTGCCGGAAGCTTTTCGCATATGTTTTTCTGCGCCTTTATACCGTTTGCAGCTATCAGGCTCCTCCCTTTTTCTATAAGTGATGCGCTGATAATTTCTTCGTCACTGTATTTTACATTTCCGACAACCTCTATTGTGTTCACCTTCATAAACACGGTCATGATAATCACTATCATTACCAATGAACAGCAGGAAACAAACGCAACAAGCTGAATTATACGCTTTCTGCGTTCTTTTTTTT
This sequence comes from Clostridia bacterium, assembly GCA_017517985.1. The sequence goes on from JAFWWX010000284.1 coordinate 3,917, forward strand.
CTCGCTGCCTTGTCATAGAAACTCTTGTGTCTTTTGGGGTATCGGTTTTATCTTTACCGTTTTGCATAAGGTTCCTCCATTCCGCAATCATGTGCAGAATAAAAATTTTTATATCATCTATAAGTGTTTTTCTTGTATCTAAACCTTTTAATATAGTTTAAGCGTCCATTAACTCAGATTATCTGCTTTTTTCGCTCACAAGCTCGCCTATTACCTTATCAACACGCTCAAGACTGTCATATACAGCAAACTTCCTTACATTTTTCTGTATACTATCGAGTTTGTCTTTATTTTCAATAAGCTCTGACAAGCAATTTTCAAGCAAAGATGGTGTCAGATTCTTTTCCTCTATAAGTACCGCACCGCCTGCTTTTTCAAGCACAGATGCATTTTTATACTGATGATTGTTTGTTACATTAGGAGACGGTATCATAACAGCCGCTTTTCCCATTACAGAAAGCTCTGCTATTGTCATAGCTCCTGCTCTTGAGATTATAATATCTGCAGCAGACATAAGTGTAGGCATATCATATATATATTCTCTTACGGTTACTTTTCCTTTTGTAACATAATCTCCGTTATCCGAATATCCATTTGCCGACAACTGTTCTTTAATTTCAGCCCATTCTCCCCTGCCGGTTGCGTGAATATGATAAATACCCTTTTTCTGACTGAAGCTTTCTATAACAGAAATTACATTGCTGTTTACTTTCATAGCACCGAGACTTCCGCCGTAGGAAAGAATCATTGGTGTCTCATTGTCATATCCAAGCTTTCTGCGTGATTCTTCACGATTTACACGGAGCATTTCTGACTTTATAGGATTTCCGGTAAGTACAAGCTTTTCAGGGCAGTCAAAAAGCTCCCTTGACTCCTCAAAGCTTATCATAACCTTATCAACATATTTTGAAAGCATCTTTACCGTCATTCCAACAACCGCATTCTGCTCGTGAACTGCAGTAGGTATTCCTAGCTTTGATGCCGCCTTAAGTACCGGCCAGCATACATACCCGCCAGTACCAATAACAATATCCGGATTAAATTTTTTTATTATTTTTTTTGCTTCCCATACTGAAGTAACAGCTTTTATTGCCGCGTCAATGTTAGAAGGGCTGAGACTTCTTGAAAAGCCTCTTACTTTTACTGTATGAAGTTTATAGCCTTCCCTCGGAACAAGCTTTGTTTCAAGTCCTCTTTTTGTACCTACATATTCTATTACAGAATCCTTATACTTTTCACGAATCATTCCTGCAATAGCAAGTGCAGGATTAATATGTCCGCCTGTTCCGCCTCCGCTAATAAGCACTCTCATAACTGTAAAATATCCTTTCAGAATTAGTCTTTACTGCTTTATCTGTCCTCTAGTGAATATCTTGATACATTAAGAACAATTCCCATTTCAGCCATAAGTATTATAAGAGATGTTCCGCCATAGCTGAAGAACGGCAGAGAAATGCCGGTACTTGGAATCGTATTTGTTACAACGCAGATATTCAGCACCATTTGTAGTGCTACCTGGAATATTATTCCGGCAACAAGAAGTGAGGAGAATCTGTCCGGTGCACGAAGTGCAATTTTTACTCCTCTATATACGAGGAAAGCAAAAAGACACAGCACACTAAGTGCACCTATAAAACCAAGCTCCTCGCAGAGTATAGCATAGATGTAATCGTTCATAGGCTCCGGAAGATAGAGCTGTTTCTGTTTGCTTGCACCAAAACCCACTCCCCAGAAACCACCTGAAGATACTGCAAACAATGACTGTACAGGCTGCCATCCTTTATCGTGCATCTGCTCAAAGGGGTTAAACCACGCCGAAAATCTGTCCATAGAGTGAGTCAGAAGTATCGGAACAAGTATAATTCCGGCAACTACGCAAAGTCCCAGGAGTATTCCTATAACCTTAAGGTCTGAGCCTCCCAAAAACATCATACACGCCACAATCGCAAGTGTTATAACACAACCGGATAAATGGTCCTGTAAAACAAAAGGTACTATAACAAATACGCCCACTATAACATAAGCAAGAAAACCAAATTTAATTTTTTCTGCAAATATATCTGATTTTATTTTTTTGTAGTAATGTGATATATAGTCAGCAAGAAGAATTATTACAGACAGCTTAAATATTTCTGATGGCTGAAAACTTAAAGGTCCTATTTCAAGCCATCTTGCCGCACCTTTATGTGCTTCTCCGGAATTTGAAAATACCACAAGAAGCATAAGTAGCAGTGCTACTATAAATATCGGGATTGTTGCAAGCTTAATCACCTTATAGTCAAGGTGAGACATTAAATACATTACGGCAAGTCCTAATGCTGCAAAAATAAGCTGTCTTTTTATATAATGATAGCTGTCGTTACGGTTAGCTCCGGCATATGCGTAGCTTGAGCTAAAAATCATAATTGTGCCGAATGCAAGAAGAATAATTACTGTAATAAGAAAGGTTTTGTCAAAGCCTCCGACTGTTCTGATTTTACCTTTTTTACCATAATCAGATTGTATCGGAACTTTATTTACATCTCTTTTTTCCGGTCTCTTCACAGGTCTTTTTCCTGTCGTTCCCTTGTCCATCACAAAACCTCCTCACCCTGAAATCTACAGAATTACAATATATCCCGCAACTCCAACTATAGCAAATATCAATGCAATTATTGCAAACACTATATCTATTTTCATCTCTCCCCAACCACACATTTCAAAGTGGTGATGTATCGGGGACATTTTAAATACTCTTTTTTTGAAAAGCTTATAGCTCATTACCTGAATTACTACAGACAGTGCCTCACAGATATAAACAACGCCTGCAAACAGAACAAGTACAGGATATCCGAGAGAAAAACACACACACACAACTGCACCACCAAGGAACAGCGAGCCAGTGTCACCCATAAATACTTTTGCAGGGTGAAAATTATAATACAAAAAGCCTAACATACCGCCAATTATTGCGCCACACATCTGGAACACCAGTACAGAATCAAGTCTAAATGCCAAGGCGGACAATGCTATTGTGACTACAAGCGTTACACCCGAACAAAGACCATCTATTCCGTCTGTCAAATTAACCGCATTTACTACATAAACTATGCCAATAATTGCTATTATATAGAAAAAAATTCCAAGTTCAAGAGAAATCCCACAAAACGGTAATAGGATTTTTGTGCTAAGCGCATTACAGAAGTGAAGACCGGCAAGATAAATTGCCGCCGAGGCAAACTGAAATATTAGCTTCTGCCTTGGTGTCAGACCCTCATTTTGTTTTTTAAAAAACTTCACATAATCGTCTATAAAGCCGGTAATTGCACAAAGTGCAACAAAAAGGCAGTTTACTCCAAGAAGTCCCAGAGAGGAGCTTTTTATGGCAGCGTATACCCCAAAAGTTAACATTGATACAGCAAAGGCACCTATAAAGAACAGTCCTCCCATAGTAGGTGTTCCCTCTTTGGACTTATGCCATCTCGGACCTATATCCAGAATTTTTTGTCCCATTTTTATGCTTTTCAGAACCGGAATAAATTTTGCTCCTAGAAGCACTGTTATTAAAAATGTTACTGCCACATTTATTGCAAAAACCAACATATTATTACGCTCCTGTCCTCCTGAAAATCTTATATGTATAATTAGTCGTAGCTGTCCTTGTGGGTAAATTCAACGCTTACCGTTGTTCCCGGCTGTACCATTGTTCCGGCTTCCGGAGTCTGTTTTATTGCCACAGCCCCAGATACTCCCTCACGATACGAACCGGTTATTGTGATATTAAGTCCTGCAACGGAAAGTACATTTGTTGCCTGCGCAGCACTGTAATTTTTTACATTTGGCACTAGAACATCCGCTTTCGGAACTTCATTGCCCGTATAGAAAATAACTGTTCCTCCGGTCGGTATTGTTGCAGTGTATCTGGGAAGCTGTTCGTTTACAACCTCACCATTACCTTTGACAATAACCTTGAAGCCTGCTTTTTGCGCCTTTTCCTTAGCCTCTGTTACATTACTGCCGGTAAATTTCGGAGTCTGAACCTCAAGGGTATTCTTTTCTTCATCGGTATAGGACTGCTGAATATTAAGGTACGGTAACACATCTGCAAGAACAGCACTTGCAACAGGTGCTGCAACTGTTCCGCCGTAGTATGCTCCTGCTGTAGGCTCGTCAACTATTATAAGAATTGCAATCTGCGGGTCGTCTGCAGGTGCAAACGACACACAGGAAGAAACATAGTTATTACCTTCCATATCCCTTTTCTGAGATGTACCGGTTTTGGCCGCTACCTTATATCCCTTTACATACGCATTTTTGGTTGAACCTACATTTATACCGTTGTAAAGATATGTCATAATTTTCTGTGAAGTTTCATCCGAAGAAACCGGTCTTACAACCTGGGGAGAAAAACTTTCTATTGTATTACCATCATCGTCAACAAACTTCTTGACAATATAAGGCTTCATAAGATTTCCGCCGTTCGCACAGGCACTAAGTGTTGTTATAAGCCTTATAGGTGTAATCTTGAAGGTCTGTCCGAATGAATATACCGCAAGCTCCGTCTCATTAAAGCTGTTTATGTCAGTATGATAAATTGCTGTACTCTCGTACGGAAGGTCAATGCCAGTTTTTTCTGTAAGACCGAAGGACTTAAAATAACTATAAAACTTATCCTTCCCGAGTCTTTCGGCAAGCTCCATAAAAACAGGGTTACAAGAGTTCTGAAGCCCCTGCTCAAAGGTTTCATGACCATGTCCCTGAGTTTTGTGACACTGTATTCTCCATCCGCCAACATATTTTGCACCAACACAGTTAAAGGAATCGGTTTCCGATACAACATTTTCCTCTATACTCATTGCCGCTGTTGCGATTTTAAAGGTTGAACCCGGTTCGTACAACTCCTGAACCGCCTTATTTTTCCACAAATAATTCTTATAATCGTTATCTGTCTTATCTACATTTTCAGGTCTTGAAAGATACGTATCACGAAATTCCAGAGCAAGCTCTGTATATTCATTATGATTATTGGGATTAAAGTCCGGCTTTGAGGACATTGCAAGTATTTCACCGGTATTTACATCCATTACTATACCACAGACTTTATTCGCCGCTTGATTATCTCGAAGTGCAATCTCAAGCTGCTTTTCAAGGTAGCTTTGTATTGTCCAATCTATTGTCAGTACTATGTTTACTCCGTTTTCAGCTTCTATATAGCTTTCATATTTAAACGGCATTTCTTCCTGTTTCCCGTTCTTTGCAGTAAGTATTCTGCCCGGAGTACCCTTAAGATAGTCATTATACTGCTGTTCAATTCCCATAACACCAACGACTTCGCTTCCGCTGTTTTCGGTGTATCCTGTAAAGCCCAGTACTGTTGACGCAAGTTCGTTGCCCGGATAATATCTTTTTGTATTATCAACAAAGTATACAAATTCTTCAAATCCGTTTTCCGCAATAAATTCTCTTACTTTGTTTGCTATTTCAATATTTGTCTTTTCCTTGATTCTACGGTAATTTGTGTTTTTTGATATATGGGTATTGAGTGTTTCCCTTGTTATTTCAAGGATTTCGCACAGTCCATTTTCAAGAATTTCTCTCTCGTCTGCAGAAAGAAGCTTTGTGTTTCTTATTTTATTGGGGACTATAATGCAGTCCTCTGCGGTTACGCTTATCGCCATTTCCTTCATATTCCTGTCGTAAATGGTTCCGCGTTTCGGATTTATCGGTGTTTCTGTTGTGTACTGGTCGTAGGCTTTCTGCTTATATTCCTCTCCTTTGACAAACTGGATATAAAGAAGACGTCCTATAAGTATCAGCAGTGCAGCACCAAATATAAGCATTACAGCAAATATTCGTCCATTTATACCTTTTCTGTCATTCATCCCTACGACTCCTTTCACTATCTTTTAACCTAAATTATGGGAAGCTTTCACCTCCCATAATATCATTCTATGCATATATTTTTGTCTTAATTACCACCTATAACATTGGAAATTACACTCTTAAAGCCGGAAAGAAGCACACCACCGGATACATTCTCGTCTTCCTCGGTAACTGTAATGTTTACAATATCCTTTTCAGAGATGTTTACATACTGCTTTGTGAGCTTGTCAGGCTTTACCATTCCAAGAACATTCACAGCATATTCATCTATGTTAACTCTATTGTTTCTTTCCTCAAGTGCCACAAGAAGCTTTGCTCTTTCATCGCGACATTCCGAGATTTCAGAGCGGATATCCTTTGTTGCCTTAAATGCTTCATAATATTCGCAATAACTACCTGCAACAAAAAACAGCAGCACAGCAAATAGAAGCACAAGCACTATTTTATCAAAACAGCTTTTTTCCGTTGACTTTACACGTTTGGTACAGAAAGCATCTCTGAATGTTCCGGCAAAACCGCTGTGTTCAACATAAACAAAGCCTTTTTTCTCAGCAGAGGTAACTTGTGTTGTATTGCCGTTCGCAACCGCTGTACCAACTCGAGATGAAGCTTTATACTTATCCTTGGCGGACACTCTTGCACTAACTAATCTTTCAGCGTTGTTTTCGTGTATTTCATTCTGAGGATTGTTCACGGTAGTACGTCTTTTTCTTTCATAACCGATATTTGTTGCGGAATAACTTGTTCTTTTGATATTCAAATAGTTTCTTTCAACATATCCACCGTTCATTTTTCGGAATCCTCACTTCTTTATTTATATTTTTTCAAGTATTCTGAGCTTTGCACTTCTTGACCTTGGATTTTCCAGAAGTTCATTCTCCGAGGGAAGAATTGGCTTCTTGGTTATTATTCGCGCCTGAGGCTTTTTACCGCAAACGCAAACAGGAAAATCCTTTGGGCAGGTACATCCTTCTGTATAGGAGAGAAATGTGTGCTTGATTATTCTGTCCTCAAGCGAATGGAAGCTTATGAATGACATTCTTCCCTCACTTGAAAGATAAGGAAACAGACCGGTTATAACCTTGTCTATAACATCAAGCTCACCGTTAACTTCAATTCTTATCGCCTGAAAGGTTCTTTTTGCAGGATGGGGGCCATCCTTTCTGTACTTTGCTGGAATTGCGTTTTTTATTATCTCCGACAATTCAAAAGTGCTTTCGATCGGCTTTTTCTCTCTTGCCTCAACAATAAACGAAGCAATTCTTGAAGAAAACTTTTCTTCGCCGTAGCTGTATATAATCCTTTTAAGTTCTTCCTCCGAGTAGCCGTTTACCACATCATATGCCGACATTCCCTCGCCCTTTGACATTCTCATATCAAGCGGGGCGTCCTGCATATAACTAAAGCCTCTTGAGCTTTCATCAAGCTGTCTTGAGCTTACACCAAGGTCAGCTGTTACTCCCTCAATTTTTTCTATACCAAGGTTATCAAGAATTGACGGAGCCTCACAGAAATTCCCACGGCAGATTATGCTTCTGTCACCATAGCTTGAAAGTCTTTCGCTTGCTGCAGCTATTGCTTCCGGGTCTCTGTCTATGCTGATAAGTTTTCCGCTTCCGCCAAGAGCTGTGAGCCTTTTTAATATTTCCTCGGAATGTCCTCCGCCACCAAGGGTGCAGTCTACATATATTCCGTCGGGTTTTATATCAAGTCCGTCGACTGTTTCCTTCAGCATTACCGAGTAATGACTGAATTTTATATTTTCTGTTTTTTTATCCATTTTTTATTTCCAAATCAGAAGCCGTTTGCTATAAGGTATTCATCAATCGCATCAGAGCTTTCCCCTACCACGGACTTCTGAGCATTTTCCTCGTTCCAAATTTCAACAGTATCATACATACCGACAAAAAGAACATCCTTGTCAAGAAAAGCGTGTTCACGAAGTTCCTTTGTTAACAGGATTCTGCCCTGCGCGTCCGGCTCGATACTTACAGCAGTAAGATTTAAGTATCTCAAATATTTCTTCGCCGCAGTTTCGCCATTTTTTCTGAGGCGTTCTATATATTCCATATACTTTTCTTCGGTATATATAACAAGACAGCCCTCGGCACCTTTAACAACAATTATTCTGTCGCCGAGGTATGTTCTGAATTTGGCGGGCAAAAATACTCTACCTTTTACATCTATTGTGTTTTTATAACTTCCAACGAGCATTTTCACCCTCCTCCCGATTTTTTGTTATCGTTTTTCTCATCCATTGGGTTCCACAATTCACCACTTTTAGGTTTTTTTGTGTTCTTTTACTATGTTTTTCACCCACTGATGCTATTATACTATGACTTTTCACATTTTTCAAGGGGGTATTATAAATATAAATGAAGAAAAGGAAATATTTACATTTTGTTAAAAAACAGTGCCCGCAAGCACTCATAACGATGTACTCACGGGCAGATTTCAATGTAAAAA
>JAFWWX010000285.1 GCA_017517985.1 Clostridia bacterium
CGGCGTCTTCGGTGTTGCTCCCGGTACTAACGAACAGTCCAACCCCACCGCTCTCGCAACAACAAAGCGCGACACAATCTTCACAAACGTTGTTCATAACCTTGACGATAACACAGTATGGTGGGAAGGTCTCGACAACAATCCTCCTGTTAATGCTATCGACTGGAAGGGTAACAAGTGGGACTGCACAAAGTACGACAAGAAGGACAAGTCTACCTGCGGTGCTCACCCCAACTCCAGATTTACTGCTCTTGCAAAGAACTGCCCCTGCGTATCCAGCGAATTTGACAGCATGACAGGTGTTCCGCTTTCTGCTATCGTATTTGGCGGAAGAAGAGCAAAGACAGCTCCCTTGTATATCAGTCAAGAGACTGGCAGCATGGTACATTCGTTGGCTCTATTATGGCTTCCGAAACAACAGCAGCAGCTACAGGTGCTGTAGGTGTTGTAAGACGCGACCCGATGGCTATGCGTCCTTTCTGCGGATACAATATGGGTGACTACTTCGCACACTGGCTCCAGATGGGTAAGAAGATTCCCAACGCTCCCAAGATTTTCCACGTTAACTGGTTCAGAACAGACGACGAAGGCAACTTTATCTGGCCGGGCTTTGGTGATAACCTCAGAGTTCTCGACTGGATTCTCAAGAGATGCGAAGGCACAGTTGATGCAAAGGAAACAGCAATCGGTTATGTTCCTAACGCTGAAGACATCAATGTTGAAGGTCTTGACATTTCCAAGGAAACAATGGAAGAGCTTCTCAGAGTTGACAACGCTTCCTGGCTTGAAGATGTTGACAACATCAAGGAATTCTACGCACAGATTGACTCTGTTGGTGGTAGAATGCCTAAAGAGCTTTACGAAGAACTCGACAAGCTCGTTGCAAATCTTTCCAAGTAATTTAATGGTATTAAAGATGCGGAATTTCGATTCCGCATCTTTTTTGCGTTGATTCCAATACGCTCTTTGTCAGGGGCGTTGCCCCACTGTCGGATTATTATCAGGTCTGTTGTCTCTGTCCGCCTTTTGTCAGGGGCGTGGACCCTGACATCCCCGCAAAGCAGCCCCGGACAGTTTTGACCACGATTTTGCACAGCTCACAAGCCCCCTCTGTGGGAGTGGAATTTGTGAAATTAACAATATTTTGCTAACAGTAAAATTATAAAACTGCAATTCCCCTTGGCGGTGGACAAAGAGGTGTTTTCTTCCCTCCACAGCAGGAACCATCAGCGAATAAGCCTTCGGAGGAACTCACAACCTTAATGGTGTACCGGGAGTAATGGAACGAAACATATATAAAATATAAAATATTTCAATACACTATTGAAATATGTAATTGATTGTGATATACTATAAATTAGAGTATTGTACAAACAACAATTACTGAAAGGATTTACAAAATGACTAAAAGACACATTTCACTTTTACTGTGCATATCTGTTCTATTATCCTGCTTTGCTTTTGCACCGGCGGTAAGTGCTATGTCAACCACATATGACATTACAGCCCCCTATAACGGAAAAACAGAATTTAACGGCAAAAGTGTTGCTTCCAACAACGGAATTGTAGACGGTGCCAACACGGCAACACTTGTAAGCGCCTTGTTTGACGGCGCCAACAGGGTGAAGATTATTCCAAAGCCCACAGGGGAATCCGGAAAAGCTGTTATGATAGATCATCATTCCGTAAAGTCACTGGAGCTTAGTCTTGTGAATTTAAAATATATATCTATGTACTGCTATTATGCAGGGGAAACAGATACCAAAACAGCGGAAATAAGACTCCTTTCCTCCGATAAGACAGGCGTTGCATCAACGGTTGTTGTTATGGCAAACGAGGAAACAAAAAAAGGTCAGTGGCAGTGGATAACCTTTGATGTGGGTGCTGCAGCCTACGGAAAAATAGTGAGCGACACATATCTTCAGCAGTTCCACTTTCTTCCTTACGGAAATATGCATTCAAACAGGCTTCTATCCTCAGATGCTTTTTATGTGTCCGAGATACGATATGTTTCCCACGATAAGATGAAAGACTCCGGTATAGCAGGAGTCCCGATTTCTTTTACCGCATCACGACCTGATGTTACAGGTGTCGACCCGGATACAATATATGCAAAGATTGGTGATACCGTAACACTCCCCAAAAATCCCTATTCCCGCGAAAATCACATCTTCTCCGGCTGGATTTGTTCTGCAGACGGAAATAAATATATGCCCGGCGATAAATATACCGTCAGCGAAAGAAGCCGTGTTTCCGACAGCAGTGGTGTTCTTTCAGAACTTACAGCTGAAGCGGTATTTTATCCCGACTGGACGCTGAAACGCGATTCCTTAAGTGTTGAATATACAGACTACCACTGCGGAAATGTTAATGGCGGAGAGTATTTCACTTCCACAAGGAATTACGAATTTCTAGGAAGAAATACTCTTAAACTTGAGTTTGTTCCGACAGCTTCCGGAATGTTGCGAATTGACGGCTGGAATTGGGATAAGGAAGAACTCTTTAACCTTGACAAGTATAAATATATGACGGTGACATACTACTGTGACACTGACAATGAGCTGTCCTTTACTCCGGAAATAGTATTGCAGACAAACGGCGGAGCATTGACGGCGCAGACTGCCATAAAAAGCGACTATCTGTCGGTAACAAATCAGTGGGGCATTGCTGGTTTTGACCTGTCAAAAGCAGACCCTAATCTCTCAACCAATGTGACCTCCCATATACTTAAGCAATTCCATTTTTATGTTGTGGGAGGTACTCTCCGTCCAAATAACTTTAATGCAGGGGATGCCTTCTATGTTGATTCCCTCACGCTTTATACCGAAAAGCCCGATGGGGAGGTTACTGTTGTTCAGCCGGTTATTTCCGGCGACGGTAATGGAAATGTAAGACCCCACAGCTCTCTTACAAGGGCAGAGGCGGCTCAGATTATGTACAATGTTATAAAGCGTGAAGATATAATGGCTATTCCGGAAAATATTTCTGAGAGCTTTTCTGATGTCAGTGATTCTGACTGGTTTTACGCACCGGTTGCAGCTCTTGATACTATCGGAGTAATTCCGAAAAGCAGTAACTTCCGCCCCGGTGAAAGTATAACTGTCGGTGAATTTATGATGTTGCTTACAAACATAAACCTCGGTGGAATAAATGCTCCTGCGTTTTCCCAGGGGAATACGAGATATATAACACGAGCGGAGGCTGTAAGTCTTATATGCGATATTCTTGGCGTAAAAATCTCCGAGGAGTTTGAGAGTCTCGATGTGAAGATGTTCAATGACCTTGATACCAAAAGCCGCGAATATCTTCAGATATTGAATCTTTCGCTGCCGAGAGTTTCTTCTTTTGATTCTGACGGTAACGAAAAAGTATATCAGTTGCTCTTAACAGAATCCACAGAAATCTCTGTTGGAAATACGGCAGACTACATAAAAGAGCTTGACCTTTATGAAAAGACCAGAATTGAAGAAATAAGAAATACAAAATCGGTATATGCAACCCGCGGAGAAGGAAAGATTTACTATGTATCTTCAAGTACCGGAGCTTCTTCCGGCGGTATTTCCGAATCAAATCCTAAAAATATAACAGATCTTTCCGAACTTGCTTCTCTCGAACTTGAAAGCGGTGACGTTGTACTCTTTAAGAGAGGAGATATATTCAGAGGAAACCTTAGCTGTGTTGCAGGGGTTACCTATTCTGCATACGGAGAGGGAGAAAAGCCAAAGCTCTACCGTTCTGAAAAGAATTATGCAAATTCTTCTGATTGGGTGCAGATTAGTGGTTCTAATGTGATATGGAGAACCGCAAATCCGGTTACAAGTGATATTGGCGGAATTATAATAAACGACGGCGAGATTGTAGGTATTAAGGAGATTCCCTCGTATTACAGAGGAAGGTACTATGTCAGAGGTGAGGAAGGCAGTACTTTCTTTGATGTAGAAGACGAGCTTGATGTAAATTACGAGTTTTTCCACGATATTGGTGGTAATCTTAACGGAAGCGGTTACGTGTATTTCAGATGCGACGAAGGTAATCCGGGCAAACTTTTTGAAAGCATAGAATTTAACAAGCGTGGAAACCTTATAAGTGCTGCATCAAATGTTACTATTGACAATCTGTGCCTTAAATATTTCGGCTCTCACGGAATTGGTGTAGGCACTGTCTCCGGACTTACCGTTACAAACTGTGAGATTGGTTGGGGTGGAGGCTCTATCCAGAGTTTTGGTACAAACGGTGTAGCTACAAGATACGGAAACGGTATTGAGATTTACGGAGGACTTGCAGATTTCCACGTTGATAACTGTTATATATATCAGATTTACGATGCAGGCGTAACACATCAGCTTTCTTCGGTAAACACCGGTAATTACTATATGGAAAATGTGGTATGCTCAAACAATGTGATTTGCGACTCCACATACAACATAGAGTATTTTATGTCCCGTGACGGTGCAAGCTCCACCACAGAAAGATTTATGAAAGATATTCTTTTTGAGAATAATCTTTTAAGGCGTGCCGGATACGGATGGGGAGCACAGAGACCCGACCCTGCTCCTGCAAGCATAAAGGGCTGGACTCACTATAACAATGCGGTGAATTTTGCAATAAAGAACAATATAATAGACCGTTGTTATAATGCTTCCGGCGACTCTCATCTTATTCAGATGGGTACACGTTATAACGGTTCAACGCCATATCTTGACGGAAATACCTTTATTCAGGTGCTGAAAAGAGACTTTATAAGAAATCACAACATTAATTACAAATATGACAGCTATGCTGAAGAATCTCTCGGCTACATAGGCGGTAAGGATAATGTGGTGATGTATGCACCCGAGGATAACGGAAAATAATTTATACAAATACAAAAACGGGGCGATGCAGTCATCGCCTCGTTTCATATCCTAGGGCGTGATGCCCACATCGCGCCGTGATTTCTGAATCGTGCGGATATGCCTACACCGCGCCGTTGTTCCCACAATGTGCCGATATACCCATATCGCACCGAGGCACAACCAATAATTATTTAAGATTAACAAATAATATAAAGGGAACGATGCCCGCATCGTTCCCTTTTATATTTATCCAAATTCAATTACAGTTTTGCAATAAGAGCATCGCCGTATTCACGACAGGTATTACCATCTTTTGTTCCTGTAAGGATAATTTTGCCCTCGGCATCAATCTCTGCCATAGCATCATCAAGTATCTGTGCTTTTTCAGAAAGTCCAATGTGACGAAGAAGCATAGCAAGCGCCTTGAGAATACTCTGGGGATTTGCAAAAGAGCCAAGTCCCTCCTCAATCATTCTGGGAGCTGTGCCGTGAATTGCTTCAAACATCGCATATCTGTCACCGATATTGGCACTTCCTGCAGTACCTACACCGCCTTGAATTTGTGCCGCCTCGTCGGTTATGATGTCGCCATACAGGTTGGGAAGAACAAATACCTGGAATTTGCTTCTGATGTCACGGTTAACAAGATTTGCTGCCATAATGTCAATATACCATTCTTCAGCATTTATCTCCGGATATTCAGAGGCTATTTCGTTGCAGATAAGAGAAAACTTTCCGTCTGTTTTCTTCATAATATTCGCCTTTGTGACAATTGACACACTAGTCTTGCCGTTTGCTTTTGCATATTCAAAGGCGGCTCTTGCAATTCTCTTTGTTCCTGCATTTGTTGTTACTTTAAAGTCAAAGGCAAGTTTGTCAGGGACTTCAAAACCGGAAGAACCCAGAACATATTCGCCCTCTGTGTTTTCTCTGTAGAATATCCAGTCGATATTTTCCTCCGGAACACATACCGGGCGTACATTTGCATAAAGGTCAAGCTCACGGCGAAGTGTTACATTTGCGCTTTCCATTGTGCCGCCCTTTGGGGTTGTTGTCGGGCCCTTAAGTAGAACATCACATTCCTTTATAGCTGCAAGAACATCTGTGGGAACAGGCTGATTTTTTTCCAATCTGTTTTCGATTGTCAGACCTTCAATCTCGCGGATTTCAATTTTGCCGTCAGCAATCTTGTCTGCAAGGAGTTTCTGCGCAACACGGCGTGCCTCGTCAACGATAATCGGACCTATGCCGTCACCGCCGATTACACCGATTATAATTTTTTCTTTAGTTGTAAAATCTGTTCTGTCTGCATTTTTTTCCATTCTGTCTGCTCTTTCAAGCTGTGCTTCAAGGAGCTTTCTGAAATGGTCGCAGTATTGGTCTATGTTGTAGGACATATTGAAAAAACCTCCGGTTTTTTTGAATTCGGAATTCGGAATTAGGAATTCGGAATTATTGTTGATTTTCGCTTTGCGAAAATCTTCTTTATTTTGATTCTTGTATTTCTTTTGGGAAGTAGTTTTGTTAATTCGTAACTGGTATTCGTGATTCAAAAATGAGACCATACTTTGCAGTTGGCAATTTCAAATAAATAAAAATTTTTCATTGAAAAATTTTTCCTCAATTTCGAATTCCGAACTCCGAATTCCGAATTATAAAGCTCGCAAAGCGTGCTTTAGCTGTTTTTCTTCTTTGTATACCCCAAAAGTCCTCCGCATTTAAGCATCTCTTTCTGTCTTTCGGAGAATGAGCAGGTAAGTACAAAGCTGTTGCCTGTGGTTTTGTCAAGAAGTGTGATTTCACCGCTGTCCATACCGTTATGGATGTTGCACAGTTCAAGCTCGTTACCCTGTGAGAGCTTGTCGTAATCATCGGGATTCTTGAATGTCAAGGGAAGAATACCTGCATTTATAAGGTTTGCAACGTGGATTCTTGCAAAACTCTTTGCAATTACACATCTTACACCAAGATAAAGTGGAACGAGTGCCGCGTGTTCACGGGAAGAGCCCTGACCGTAGTTTGAGCCGCCAACAACAATACTCTTTCCTGCCTTAAGTGCTCTCTCCGGGAATGTGCTGTCACATACACCGAAGCAGTACTGGGAAAGGTGGGGAATATTTGAACGGTAGGGAAGTATTTTTGCACCTGCAGGCATAATGTGGTCAGTGGTAATGTTATCACCGACTTTAAGCATAAGCGGTGCTTCGATTGTATCTGTTACGGGGTATGTATCCGGGAACTTCTTTATGTTGGGGCCACGGAGTATTTCAACCTTGTCTGCATCCTCAACGCTTGCGGTAGCGATAACTGCGCTGTCGTCAATTTTAAAGGTTTCCGGCATCTTTATTTCCGGCATTGTACCAAGTGTCATCGGGTCTGTTATCTTTCCGGTGAGTGCCGCCGCAACAGCTGTTTCCGGAGAACAGAGATATACGTTGCCGTCTGCCGTTCCGCTTCTGCCCTCAAAGTTTCTGTTGAAGGTACGAAGGGATATACCGCCGGAGTTTGGCGAGAAGCCCATGCCGATACAGGGGCCGCACGCACATTCAAGGATTCTTGCACCGGAGGCTATAATATCTGTAAGAGCACCGCAGTCAGCAAGCATTGAAAGAACCTGCTTTGAACCAGGTGATATTGAAAGGCTGACATCGGGATTTATTGTCTTGCCACGGAGGATTGCCGCAACCTTGAGCATATCAAGAAGCGAGGAGTTTGTGCAGGAGCCGATACAAACCTGGTCTACCTTTGTGCCGTTAAGCGACTCAACCTCAACAACATTGTCGGGGGAATGAGGGCAGGCAATAAGAGGCTTTAAAGTAGAAAGGTCAATATCAATAATTCTGTCGTAAACAGCATCCGCATCACTTTCGAGTGCTACATAGTCATCGCCTCTGCCTTCTGCCTCAAGGAACGCCTTTGTAATTTCGTCAGAGGGGAATATGGAGGTTGTTGCACCAAGCTCTGTACCCATATTTGTAATGGTTGCTCTTTCAGGAACGGAAAGTGTCTTTACACCTTCGCCGCCCCATTCAATAATTGCACCAACGCCACCCTTTACCGAGAGTATTCGGAGTATTTCAAGGCTTACATCCTTTGCTGTAACAAAGGGGCGAAGCTTTCCTGTAAGATTTACCTTAAACATTTTCGGCATTGTAATATAGTATTC
>JAFWWX010000286.1 GCA_017517985.1 Clostridia bacterium
ATTAAGACTATTAATTCTTTTTCGGTTAACGAACCATCAAAAGCTGTTAATAGCTTTTTGAAACTTTTACTACCATTCCTTAAAGTTCTAAAAATTTGATATACATTCTTATCATTTTTTAAAAGTTCATATAATAAAGTTTTAATGTTTTGCTCTGTTGTTTCAATATACTTTTTTGATATATCTATGATTGTCTGAACATTAGAGATAGCATCATTAATTGCTAAATAGTCAGAACCAGCTATGCTATAATTTAAACCATCGCCTCTTAACGGGATTCTTTTAGAAAATATAATATCTTGTTCTTCAAAAGTAGCAGAAGTTAAACTTTTTGCAAAATCAATAATGTTATTTTCTGATTTTCCCTCTTCACCCAATGTTGCACTTGTCAATATAAAACGAGGCTTTTTATGTGCCAATCCTGTCAATCTACGCATGAGCATAGATAATTCTATCCCAAGCGATCCATAATATGAATGTGCTTCGTCGAGAACAACAAATTTCCAATGATTAAGTTTATTAGGGTTAAACATCGAGTAATCACTAGGGCGTATCAAAAGATACTCTAACATTGAATAGTTTGTAAAAAGTAAATTGGGTGGATTTTTTCTAATTTCTTCACGAGATACCAATTCGTTAAGAGGAATAGAGACTCCATTTTCTTCTTTATATTTTTCTCTAAAATTTTTAGCTACGGTTTCCTTTGTTTCACCCGTAAAAAAGCCGTAAGTAACTTCGGGACATTCAGACAATATTTTTCGAACTCTATCTATTTGATCATTTACAAGAGCATTCATCGGATAGAGAAAGATAGCCCGGATTCCGCTATCAAGAGCTCCATCGTCATATTCTTTCATTAATTCGTTCAAAATGGGATATAAAAAACTTTCTGTTTTTCCAGAACCGGTACCAGTAGTGATTATAGCGCTTCTTCCGGAATTTATTCTTCTAATAGATTCCTCCTGATGTGCGTATAACGGTCTTTCAAAATTGATATCACCCAATTTTAAAAATGAGTGACTTACTACACCTTCGTCAATTAATTGTTCTATATTTTTTCCTCTTTTAAAAGGCAAACTTAAATCAACATATGGCCCCTTAAATAAATCCTCAATTTCAAGTTGCTGCTCAAAGAGTTTTTGAAGTTTTCCCGAACCGAATTCAAAAGAAGAACGTAAATATTCCTTATATCTCTCATTAATGTATTTTGATTTTTCTATCGAATTTTTCTTCATTCTGTTTCCACCTCATTTAAATCAACAATATAAGAAAAAATGTCAACAGCCGAGTCGTTGTCAAGACTGTTCATAACACCATGATGCTCAAAATCCAAAAGCAATCCATCGCCATCCTTTGTTAACGAAAATTCAATTGTATTATCAATAATATCACCACACACTTCTACTTCTACTGGATTTAAACATGTATGTTTATAAATTCCTTTTAATGTGGTTGCATACAATTCTCCTAAAAATTTATCGTCAGTAATTTGTTCGGTAATTTTTAGATATGTATAATTAAAGCGATGGGTTTTTCTGTTGAATTTCCCTCCGTAATATTGATCATAAAAAACTTCTTTTATTTTAAGCTTTTTTCCAACGAACTCATTACGTGCATAGAAAATATAGTCATATATTTTTAAGACTTGATCTTTTGCTAAAGACAACCCCTTTGCTTTTTCGAAAAAAGTAATTTTATACTTTTTAAAAGAAGAAAGACTCGGGATTATTTGAATAGTGTGATTTTGCAAAATTTCACTTTTGTGAACTATTTGACTATTTTTATCCGACACTTCTAAATAAATATTTCCCTTTCCGAAATATCCAGGAATAACCACTAACTCATTTTTGTTTGAATCATAATAGATTTCAGTTGTTTGTTCATCCCAAATACACTTATTATAACAGCGAAGTATATTTTTTACTTTACCGTCTTTCATAAGCCAAATATTGACAAAATCGTAACTGAATTTATATGACAACAAAAAGCCAATATGTGTTTGTTGAAATACGCCGTTCTGCTTCATTTTAATATTTTCTTCAAGGACAGTACCATTATTAGAACTAACAGTTATTTCATCGTAACTATTCCCGTATATTTCAAAGATGGTTTCATTTGATACATCACCAATCCATATATCACGAGAAAAATGATTCCATTTATCTCTTAATCGGTATATGTCAAATTGAAATGGTATAATATAACGATAATTCTTTTCCTTGTATGCAAAAATAATTAAATCCTCATTAACCTCATCAATAGAAACTTCTTCAATAATAGTTTCTCCTATCAAAGAGGAATTAAGCTCATAAATATAATGGCTATCATCCGTTTCACAAGTGTTAAAGAAGAGAGTGCTGTCCACGGCGAAATCAACAGTTAACAAATTTGTTTGAGCCCCACGTTCTAATGCGTTAACTTTAAGATTATGAATACCATCGCATATATCTTCTACATATATAGAGTATTTGTTAGAGCCTTCCTTTTCGATTACTGTGTAGTTGAAATCTGTAAGTCTTTTTCTGTTTCCATCAATAAATATTTCAAAATTTAATATACTTTTATTGCATTCAAAGATAAAAAACTTTGTTTTTCGGAAAACTTTCATTTCTTTTCTTGTTTCGACCTCGGCTATTATACAGTTATCGATGACATTTCCAAAAACACCCGGCTTTATGAATGAAGCAAAATTAAATAATACATCTTCTATAAGCAAAGTTTCACCATGCTTAACAGATTTAGAGGATAGGCAATAGTTGGGAGATTGATAAAAAGTCGTTATTATTTCATTCTTGCTTTTTGTGCAGAAAATAGCTGTACCGGAAAAATCTATATTATTATCAATTTCGTTGCCATCTTGATCAAATACAAGAATATTACGATGCAGTTTTTCTCTACTATCATAAATAATCTCTTTACCTGCCACCAACTGATAGGACAATTTATTTAATGGTTCCGATATTTCGACTCTATCCGGATTAATCTGATATCCTCCGATAATTTCCTTAATATATGGTTCGTTATTGACGTAAATTTCTTCATTGCCATTTTTTATAACAATTTTAATATCCCTATAGTCATATTGTGATTTAATACGATGAATTGGGGGAACAATATAAATTTTATTATGAGATAACACAAATTTGGGTTCCCAACGCGACCTGATCTCTGACACATTTCTTTCCCCAGTAACTTTTCTTTCTTCGCGAGAAAGTGTCTTTTCCCAGTTTTCATATCCACTTTTCAAATATGGATTTAGGATACGAATATCTTTATTCCATATTCTTTTATCAATAAGATTTGCGATAATAATACTTAATTTAATTACTGCATCAATGTTTGACGAATCTACAATCAGTTCCTTGGTTGTTTTTATTAGTTTATATGTTTTTTTAGTTACATTAATTTCAAGGTCGTCATTCTCGGATAACATACTGCTTTTTAAACCATCGTAAACAAACTGAAAATCATCGTATAAATCTCCTGCCAAATTATATTCGAAATTCAATTTGTAGATATCAAAAATAAACTCAAAAAACGAGCTCAAATAATGTGTTGGAACAATAGCATTTTCTAATGCAATATTAATAATACGAGACCTTTTTGAGGTTCGTTCCTTGTCCAAACGATACTTGCTTAATATCGTCCTGATTTCCCCTTCAATTTTTTGCTCTGAAAAACGTGAGTATAAGCCTGAATAGATATCTCTTACATTTTCATAGTAATTGCCATCGTAGTGTATCATAGCAATAAGAACCAACGAAATAAATACAATTTCTCTGTCAAAATTCGCACAACTAGTATAAGATAAAAGGGTTTTCTTTAATTCCGCCTCTGCCTTTTGATGTATCATTCCCAACACTTCTTCATTATCAAGAAGATCTATTAAATCTATTCCAATATTTTTTCTGGCCACAACTTTCTTTTTCAGATATGCCAACTTGGTTTCGACTTGTGCAAATTCTATACGATTTGAAAGCAAATTCAAGAGCAGTTCTTTTTCGTCAGGAGTTATTATATTATCCGAAAGAACATCATCAATTATTTTGCATATTTTTTCTGATGGTTCATGCTCTCGAACATAATGACCATAATTGTCCATCCATTCTTTCAAACGATAAATTTCTGCATCATTAATTACCTCGTCACATATTATGCCTTCGATGATGCCATTAAGCTCATATATTTTTGTGATTTCATTAGAAGATTCGCTTGTAACTTTATTGCAAAACTCAATGACGCTATTTCTCTCTTCTGAGGTTATAATTTTATCTGCAAGAATTGAATCAACTAATTGTATCAGTTTTATTTGATTACTTTCATAAGCTAAATTTCTATTTTTGTTTACCCAAATTTGAAGGCGAGAAATTTCTTTGTCGTTTATAACTCCATCAAAGTTAACCCCTTTGATAATACCTATTAGTTCATTAATATTCTTCATAAAGTAAACCCTCTTTCCTTCGCAATAGAAATATCAGCCTAAAATACAACATAATAAATCAATTTACAACAATTTTCGCAACAAGTTGCTAAAACAAAGACGCATCCTATTTCATTTGGCCCCGTCTTTGATAAAAATATTTCTATTTACTTTTCCATTTGTTTTTAAGTGATAACCACCGATTATTAAACTTTTTATTTTCTACCGCAGCATTAAAAGGCTCTGATAGGAATACTTTTATCATTTTTAATACAGTTTCAAAATCATCCGTCTTGGTGTTAATCTTTTTGATAAAAGCCTTCCATTTTTTCTGCATGGCATCATCAGAATCAAATTCGAGCATTTGTTCAAATTGTTCTATGGTGAAATTGTGGTGTCTGTTTTCAAAAGTCTTTTTAAGAGCCTCAGTCAATGTCGTACCATCAAAATCGAATTTATTTGCAAGGTAATAAATATCATAATAGTCTTTCATTCTGCTCGAAAATTCCATCAAACTAAGAATTGCATCTATTTTTTCTGCAATGGTTGTTTCAATAGAGTATGTATTTACCATAGGTGCATCAAAATCGGAAAGTTGAGTTGGTATCTTTCGTTTTTCCTGCTTCGGTACGATTATATCTCCAACACCGAAATCAATACTAAACGGTGTTTTTGTGTTCTTAATGCGAGCAATTATTGATGCACCGATACCTGCATATTTCTTTGCAACAGCAATAGGAGAAATATCTTTAATTTCAAAAGTTACGAAGTCATTACCGGTATCTACTGCTATAATTTTTTCAAGAATCACTCTTAATTGTTCAGGCGTATTTGGAATTTTACGAAGCAAAAAGTCAACATCGACAGTTACTCTGCTATCAAAATCAGTAAGGGAATAAATAAACAATCCGCCTTTCAGGACAAGATTTTCGGCATACTCAGATTTTTCCAAGCGGCGCAAAAATTCTTCCTGACAAAAGAGTTGCATACACAACTGATAGCTTCTGCCGGATTCTTTTGCTTTGTTTTTAAGTCGTGCAAGCACGGATGCAGCCATATCAGCCATTGAGTAGCACCTCCATCAAGTCCATAACCTTTTTATATACTTTCATTTCTTTTGCATATTTAGAAAGGTTTGAAAGATTTTTGTTATCATCGGCAACATAAGCATTTACCGCTTTGTTGAAAATTTCATTATCAAGTTTTGTTCTATACTTAAAACAATCACATATTGTCCGTTCTCTGTCGTAAACAGGAAGAGTTACACCATCAAAATCTGCAAAAGTTTTTCCAAGCTCGTGCAATTTGTTCTGAATATAATATGGTTTATAAGTAATTACATCCATATTAATCTTTGTCTTTGTCATAGTGCGGGGAACTGCAAGCGTCCACACACGAGGGGCAAAGTCACTATATCCGTAATGGAACAGTGCTGATTCAACACATACAATAGCTTCAGGGAGCAAGGTTTGTATCAGCTGTTCTTCTCCTGCATCATTAGCTTCAGCGAGAGAATAATATCCGTGTCTTACACGCTCAATATAACCATTATTACACAGATTGCTTATATCGGATTTACTTAGTCCGGCAGCGATAAGTTCAGCCGTCTTTGCAATGCCTTTAGAATTTTCTATTGTAGTTTTAGCAATTATTTTTTTATTCACGGGGTCACCGACTTTCCAAACCAAAATAAAATAATTAGTGTTCAAAAAGTATTATAACACATATTACAGGAAATATCAAGAACTTTTTGAACACTAATTAAAAAAGTTGTATGCAATCTGCATCATAAACCGATTTTAGAAATCAAATAATATTAAACGAAAAAGGTGTAGCCGTTGATAGCTACACCTTTCTATTTTCGAACAGAACAAAATTAATAGTTATATCTTGTTGCCCAATATTATAATATAGACAAAGTCTTTTTGCTGGACACACCTACAAATTCTTTGTTTTTGTCAATTCCATCATTTGTCCCTTTTTCATCTTTCGATAAAAGAAGCCCTACCAATGCAAAAATTGCTATATATCCGCAAATTCCATCTGAAAGAATGGGAATAGGTGCAAATAAACCATCAAGTACAATCCCGAAATTAGTCAGCACAGAAACAACAAATCTTACAAGCAGGATTGATGCAGTTGCGTAAGCTATTGGGGCTGTGTCTGTCAAAACATTTTTAAAGCATTTCTTGCACACAAAGAATGTAAAAGCAGTAAGGGCGACAAAAACCATTACTCCTGCTGCAATACCAAACAAGCCGAATACCCAAAGAAGCTTATAGTATGCAACATCTCCGCCAATTAACCACGGCTCTACTGCTGCTCCAAACCATTTGGCTTTCATAAAAGTAACACGAGAAATAAATGACATATAACTGCTATCGTAAAATAAGTTGCTCAGTTCTGTTATTCCAATCAAAGTAATATTCAGGGTTCTTAAAAACAGAATGACATAAAAAACAATGTTTAATATCCAAATTATCTTTTTTCTAATAAGCTTGTTTTTTCGTGCTGAAATCAGCATCATACCAATCATAGCAAACAATATCAATGTCAGATAATTTTGCTCAAGAGCAATCAAGAACACAAAGTTTGATATCCAAAATATGATTGTATGTATGATTGACTTAGTACAATACTTATAAAAATATGTTGCAAATCCAACGATTGCAAGCGTATTGGTTAATGATGCAAGTTCTATACTGTAATTAAAAACATCTATATATCCGCCACCTTCATAAAATGCCGAAAATATAATTCCAACAGGGATAAAAATCCAGCCGTATTTCAGCACAAATCCTCTGCCGTATTTATATGCAAGAGCAAATATGCCTATACTTATACCAAGACGAGCTATTGTCCTGATAAAATATCCCGTTATTTCACTCATATTGCCATCATAAAAATGGGTGAAATTTATTATAGCGGTAAAGCCAATCGAAAGCAATATTAGCAATATACCGCTTATTACGATTCCGTTGTTTTTTTTTAACATTTTTTCACGTCCTCTTATCATTACAACAATTGAATTTTGTTATCAGTAATTGTCACAAACGAAATTTCATATAACCTTTTAACTTTATATTGCATTAAGCTTGTTCAGCAAATATCTTTTATGATATTTGAGTCTTACGTAATTCATAATTTTATTATAATAAACCGGATTAAAAACACCGCCAACCACTCCGACAATAGGGAGTCCTTGTATGAATTTTAATACAAGCATATCGGTAGCAAAAACCTTAGATGTATCTTCAATTTCACTTTTTAAAACATCATCACTAACAGCATAGGAAGAAGAAAGCATACCATCAACTTCTTCATTAAAAGCATTCCAATCCTTGCCTTTTGAAAGTGCTGTTTTCATCATTGTAAGTATAAAATATTTTTCCTGCGTGGAATCGTAGTCATATCCGTACCTGAGTGACACCTCATATATTCCTTTAAGTATCATTCCAATAAATATAACTATATCAGGCAACCCGATACCCAAAGCTCCGAGACCGACACCTTCCACAGTTGTTATAGACATATTCAGTAAATCCGATTTCTGTGCAGACCATTTTAGCTTTTTAAGTTCCCGACGGCTGCCTTTTTTATCAATAGCATAGTTCTGAATATCGAAATCTGCTGCTATGTTATTTTTATCGTAGCCTTTTTCTATAATGCTGA
Source organism: Clostridia bacterium (assembly GCA_017517985.1). Next base: position 8,093 of record JAFWWX010000286.1, read on the forward strand.
TCCCATGTTTAAAAATAATACCAAAGGCTTTTGAAAACGAACTCTGAAGTGTCGAATTGATTCCCTTTGGTATTTTTGCTTCTATTTTCTCTTTGTATGAAAGCGTAGGCATTTTTGCCTTCTTTCTCAATTTTATTTCCGCTTTTTCTATGGAATCAAGCTCTTTTTGTATTGCTTTTTTTAATTTTTCTGTTGAATTCATTTATATTCTCTCTCTTTTCGCAAGCTTGCAATCGGTCTTACACTGTAAGCTTGTTATGTGATATATCATTTTTTAATTTCAATATCGTCTATTCGCAATTCAATACCTTTGTTTGCTAAAGTGTTTTGCAATAATTCGGCTATTTTGTCTTTATTGCTGTTGATTAAATATACAACCAATTCATCTTTGGTTTCTTGCGGCAGGGCATTTAACATTTTCTTCGGAATATCACCGGGCATAGAAAGTATGCCTGATATTGTTTTCAGTAAAATATTATTGTCTGCCGGTGCCTTTTCTTTTAATAACGGAATTGACTGGTCAATGATAGATTCATAATCTATGTTATTGATATTTAATGTTATTTTCAAGTTTTTACTCCTTGCCCTAGTAGCGTTCGGTTGGAATCACAAAACGCAATGATCTTAATGATTCCAACCTTATTGTATCTACATTTATTATCGTATTTATGAATTATATTCTTTTGATAACTACTTGTTTAAGTGCTTTTAATGCATTTTTAGGATCTTTTCTTATCCAATCAAGCATAAGGAATGCCGCTAAGGTTGTCATAGACGGTTTTTCCTTGAGAATTTTCTCAACTGTATATCCGTTGTATTCAACTTCAGATATTTTGTCGCTTTCAACCCAAGTATTAAGAGCCTCTTTTATCTCTTCAGGTAGTGCCTCAATTTTGGGTGCCAAACGCTCTGTTTGAACTTTATCGTAATTCTTCTTCTCAATCAATGTTTTAATAATGTTTTCAACTTTCATTATTTAATCATCCTTTCAAATTTTTAATTTAATCCTAATTCCTGAACAAAGAAACCTAAAACATTTTCTGAATAATCTCGTGCATCACACTCTATTGCCTGCTCGTAATAACCTTGATAATCATAGTCAGGGCTAATATAATTTTTAGGATCCATTTCATATTCCCAAACATCTAATACATCTTGAGGAATATCAGTGAAGCTTTGAGGATCAGCAAGCACATCGCTTTGAAATTGATGTCTCATTTCGTGAGTCGCTGTGTCAAGGACTTGTACTAATTGAGTAGGATCATCTACTACCGCTTCATTCAAATGAATATATCCATCACCGGAATTATATCCAAAAGAAATCATTCCGGGTGTATCACTTGACATAGGCTCAACGATAACACCTTTTGTTTCAATTCCTAAGTTTGCACCTGCTTTTATGTAATATTCATTAATCTTAGCTGTTTTCTCATCTAACGACATTTCTGTCCAATTTGCCAAAACTTCTCTTGGAAAAACCTCAGCCATTATTTCTGCTGTTTCAACTGCTCTGACTTCGTCTACCTCGCTGATAAAACTTTTTTCCTCAAAGGTTTCTAATTGCATAGATTCAAGAATTGCTGCCTCGTTTGCCTGCAAATTTTCGTTGGCTGCAATTTCCAACATTCCCTCTAAATTTTCAATCATAATTGTTTCACTCCTTTGTTTTTTAACAGTTTTTATCTGTTGATACGATTATACATCTTTTTGCATCCAAAAACTCATTTCGGCATTTTTAGACATTTAAAGTGCATTTTTGACATTCTCATATCTCATCACATATCATTTTTTGTCAAAAGATACTTCCACGCCCATTTTGTATAGAAATCTCTTACACGATTATCAGCACCTTTTTTCTGTAAAAGCAAATTAATGATTGCCGTCTGTGTTTCATTATCAGAAACTATATAAGTTCTGATGTGTTGCCTTAATAAAACATCAGCTCTCTGCACATCATTTTCACAAATTGCCTCAAATATGAAACTCCATACATTATCAGCATCTACCATTTTCCATACTAATGATGCGTAGGGTTCTATGCATCCCTTTTCTCTTGGTTTGTTGGTTTTCAAGAACTCATTTAATAGCTTTGCAACTTCTATATCGTTTTCTGTTGATGCACTTAAAGCTTCAGCAACATCTCTAAGGTATTCAGCATCTACATTTTTAGGAACGAAAGGTGTCAATACCGAAAGTGCATCACCACGAGCTTCCTCTATGCTCTTATCCTTCAAATAGCAAGGTGTTGGAGTAGGGATAAATTCGTATTTGTTCTCCTTATGTGTTGCTAAATCCACATTGCATAATACAGGTTCAAGCCAATCCTTTTGGTATATGATTGCAACACCTGTTTTCAGCCTTGATAATTCATATATCTGTTGAGTGTTCAATCCTATGGTGTTACCAACTATCTCTCTGTCTCCGCTTTCCGGCAAACGCAGTATTATCTTGGTATTTGTATTTCTCATAACCGAAGTATCAAGTAATCCCGGAGATTGGTCAACTATCATAAAACCCTCACCGTAAGAACGCATTTCTGCTATCATATTTGAAATCATTTCAACGGATTTACCAAGCATATTAGTTCCTTCGTTTGTTTGAGCTGTGGAAGTTCGTCTTAACAAGTGATGAGCTTCTTCAAGAATTGTAATATGCTGCAAGCTATGATTGGAAGCTTCTTTTTGCATTCTATATTCCTGCAAACGCATTATCAGCATTCCCATTATCATTGATTTTGTTTCCGAAGAACCAACTCTACTCAAATCAATTAAAACATTGGAGTCGAATAATTTTTCATCGCCCAAATCTTCACCGAAAAAGATTTCTTCATAGATACCGTTGCAGAGCGATTCCATTCGGGTAGAAAGCGCTCCTACATAGTTGCCCTTTACTTCCTCAGAAAAAGCAGTATCGTTCATTTTTTTATTGAATTCTTTCAAAACATCTTTGAGGCTTGGGAATTTTTTTATTCCAAGACATTCTGATGTTTTAAGATTCCAACCAAATGATTTATAAGCATTTTCGATTGACGACTTTAAGACAGCGGGCATTGCAGCTGACATAGACCAACTTGCATTGAAGATTTCAACAAGCTTATCTATATGTTCATGCACACTAACATCATCATTAAACCACAAAGGATTAATTTTGAGGATTTTTGTTTTCTTAGGATTTGTTCCGTAAACTTCAACATTTTCCTCGTTACCAAAAATATTTTTGTATTCACCCTTTGCAGGCTCTATGACCATAAAAGGAACATTCAATCTCATCAATTCTTCAATAATTCTAAAAACTGTATTAGATTTTCCTGAGCCATTAGTTCCTGCAATAAATGTGTGTGCAGCTAAGCTTTGTAAATCAAGAAGTACGGGTTGTTGTGTTTGTTTACCCATATGATTAACTTCGCCAACCCTCACTAATGAACCATTTTCAAGTGATTTACTTCGCACAACTTCAACACCAAATGAAGCATGGTTAGCAACGCTTACTCCAAGTATTGACTTTTTAGGGAATGCCATTTGTTTTGATAATTCTCTGCTACTCAATAACATAGCTGTTGTAAAAACACCGTCTTCTTGATACTCAAGTGTTGGATGAACAAAATGAAGCAGAGAATTTCTAACCTTTTCAATTCCATTTTCCTTTGTCCAAGTATTGATTGAAACGGGTTGTTGGCTATCACCATAGCTTTGGATCAACGCCTGATATTGTCCGGCTACAAACAAGTTTACACTCGCACTTCCTGATACAATATATGTGCAACAGTTAAACATACCATAGTTTTTACACTTGTTTAGCCACTTCAAATAGCTCTTTAATTTATCACTCAATTCGGAAATGTGAATATCTTTAGTGGTATTCTGAATTGATGTAGATTCAGTCTGTGTATTTGAAACACCTTGTCCGACTTGTTTTGTTTCACCCTCTTGAATTGAAATATTTATCCCTTTCTGTTCGCCATTGTTAATAGAAACATTTTCGGGCGAATCACCATAATTTCCGTTTGCTTGTTCTTCAACCAAAGCTACTTCATTAGGCTTAACAACCGCCAATTTATTTTCGCCGCTAGGTAAAGCTTTTTTATCTACTCCTTTTAGTAGTTGATCAGTTGCATTCATTGCTAAATAAGCTGCACCAATATTGCCCCCGGTTCCCCAAAGAGTAAGACCACCCACACCCAATTTAGCTATTGTTTTACCCGTTTCAGCCATTTTTTCTCTTTCGCTTTTTTCTCTTCTGTATGTACTCGAAAATGAATGGCTTTGTGTTAGGTTTATTCCTTTACTAAGCACTTTGTTTATACTTTCTGAGGAACTTTCAGAAACAGTATAGTTACTCCCGGTTTGAACTGTAACCGAGACATTTTCTATCGCAGATAAATGAGTTCCTAATTCGTGATAGCCATTTTTTACTATTTCAACTTCATCGTTAGTAATCGGATCGGCTATTACAATTATTGAAAAATTCTTTTCACGCACAGCTCCCAAAAGTGTCTCTATACCGTATTCCGATTCTTCTTCGCCGTCAGAAACGTTTGGCACACAAGAAACAGATGTTATACATTGACTATCAAAACCATTATCCAAGCAATCGTTTACAATTCTTTTTATTTCTTTTGCAGAAACGATTTCTTCTATTTCTGAACCCGGCATATTTCCGTTTATGCTAGTTCTTAAAATATCTCTAATAACACTTAGGTAATATACGTTTTCACAATTCTTCTTATTTACAGCTCCTAAATATAATTCTGTTCTTCCTTCTATGCATTGCAGTAGCATTACACAAGAAGCCCCACAAGAATGAAGTGCATTAAAAACAACAGAAAACTTATCAAACCCAACTTCATCATTTCCATATACAAGTTCAGAAATTTTAAATAAACACAAAACATCTTCAACGTTAATCATTTCATCATCAGAGTCCAAATCGACCACTTTTAACTTAGAAAGTCCGGAATAATGAGATTGGTTTATTACCTGTTCAGCCAACAATAATAAGTCGGCATTTTTTTCATTCATCATTCATTACACCCCACAATTCATTTTCAAGAAATCATTTGTTTTTTTGTAAAGCACATCAATACACTCATAATGAAATACTTCTTCTTTATTATCCTTGCTTACAGAGAATAGAATATCAATGTAATCGCAAATGTGCTTCAATGCTACTATAAATGGTTCAAATTCACCACATAGTTGTCGTATATTTTCAAATCTGATTTTTTCTTCAACACTAAGATTTACTACTTTTTTTGCAAGGTTTCCGTATTCTTGTTTTATTTCATTTAAAGTAGTTGTGTATTCCTTATGTAATGCTTTTAGTAGTGTACTACATTTCTTTATTTTCAACTTTACAGTTGAGGGAGCTCCGTACTTTGTTTTGGCAGATGTTTTATAATCTTCGCTTTCCAAGCAAAAAGTAAAATCCATTTTAGGCACGGATTGAGCATAGTAAAAGTAGTTGTCCTTCTTTTCCTTTGTATCAAAACAACAATAAATCGCATTTCTCGGCATCCTCAACGATCTTGTCAATCGTTGAATATCTTTCAATTTCTCATAAGATGTAAAATAAGCATCATGTACATAACAACATCTTTTATCTTTATTCTCATCTGCCTCAATTAAATCATTATCGTTTTCTATATGGCAACTCCATTCATCCGTATCTTCAAATTCAGGGAACTCAACATTGTTTAATGATTTAAAACCTAAAAAGCTAAGTTGTTTTTTAGTTGCAGTATTTTTAATTTCAAGTTTATTTATTAAATTTCCGAGTAACTCGTCATATTTTTGGCAAATATCCCACTCTATAAATTCAAGTTGTATTTGACTGTTATTGTCCAAACATTTTTTCACATCATCAAAATCAATTTTTCTGCCATGAAATATCAATTCAATGGTGTTTTCTCGTGCTAAATCTATGAGTTGATACTCAAGACCTTTCCAAGAACCGTCAGGATACAGCCACGTTTGTAACGGATAGTTACGAACAGGATATAAAAAACCAAATATATCATTTTTATCAACTGCTACATCATTGATTAAAACATCAATTTCCTGAGCAACAGAATCATGCCATATTTCAACTTTCATATTATTCTATCTCCTTTTGAAAAGAGCCACCGCTGATGCGGCGGCTCTTTAATGTTATTTGCTTTCAATAGCATATTTTATATCTTCTGCTCGTTTTTCAATCTGACCTTTCAAACTGTCAGATACTTTCTTAACAATTTCATTTGCCAATTCAGGTTTATTAAAAACATCTTCAATTTGTTTAGGGATGTTTGCATCGTTTATGCTTGAGTTTATCTTATCATCGGTCATCGTCTTTCTGGCAACCTTTGGAAGATCCCAAGACATAACCTTATCCTTAAACATGTCTTTAACTGAATCAAATCCTTTAGACACTAATACTTTAACAGAATAAGCAACGACAGCTGCTAAAATCCCCCAACCAACAGGTCCCATAGCAACAAGTGTTGAGAATATCAAAGAAGCCAATGTTGTTGAAATATATGATATTATAACGATTATAACCGCCATAATAGTTGTAACCGATATGCCTGCAATTAATCCGGTAATTACAGAAACAACCCCCGAAATAGTATCCATGAATGCTAAAGGATCTAATTTCAATTCACTATTAAGAGATATTTTAGGCACATTCATAATATTGAGGTCATCAATGCCTATATCTGTAACCCCATATTTGGTACAAAGCGCCTTTAATTCTACGGCTATATCTTTTCCTACGCTATCTCTTAACCATGTTTCTATGGCTTTTGTATATTCTTTATTACTTGACAAAAGCTTTGTAAGATTTGCTTCCGAGCAATCATTTTTAATCTTTTGATTCATGCCATTGAGTGTTGTAATACTACCATTTTTCCATTCTGAAACGCGGCTTTTTATAACCGGCTTTATTACACCTGATATAATTTCACCCATCTTTTTTGATAGTGCAGGAATGTTTCCTTTTATAATTTTGCCTAATTTTTCATCAACAAGGGTTTTTAAATCTTTACGGAAGGCTTCTGATTTTTCGTTAGATGGTCCAACGAGAGCTAAACCTTTTGAAATAGTTCTCGACGGATCCATATCATATCCCAATGAATCAGAAGAAATTTCATTAAATACCTCTAAAACAATTTGCGGTGCAAAGGGCATTTTGGAAGCACTACCTGTCAGAATAATATGTCCTACTTTAATTCCCATTTTGGACATTTCTGTTTTCTTTTCAATCAAGAAATCTTTAAATAGATTTTTCCAAGACTTGTTGCCCATAGCTTTAGCTTCGTCAACGGGAAGATTTATTGTTTCTGTCAAAATCTTCGATATTGGTGTGTTATCGATGATATTATCAAGAATTTCTTTTGTTAATCTTATGCCGGGGAATGTACTGAAATTTACTACCGCCATACCTGCTGTTGTACTGTATAATGTTTCTTTTGCTTTACGGCAAGACAAGGTAAGTGCATTTGGAATTGTAGGATTACCTTTTAGTAAGCTTTCATAAACAGACCACGAAGCCGGATTCTTTTTCAACTCATTCAAGTACCAATCTCTGATCATAAAATCAATACTTCTGGCACCCAAATAATTACTTCCGGTATTATACTGATGATTATTTGAGGAAGCAGTCATCGCCGTCAAATCTATTGTAGAAGAACCGATGTCAATCAGAAGAACACTTTCTCCTTTAGGTAATCTTCCGAAAGACTCTACATCCTTCGAGTACAAATATGCGGCTCTTGATTCCGCTTCCATTATTATGCTTGATTTTTTGTCAGCATATTTTCCGGAACCCAATATTGTGTTTTTCATTATTAACTCATAAATTGCAACATCAAGTTCCGTCCAATTTGTAGGATGTCCAACGCAGAACACTACTTCATCACTACCCATTGCAGCTGTTCTTAATTTGTTTATGTAAGTTTCATTTGTGAAAATCGAATTTGTGAACGAAACGACAGAATTCTTAAATTCTATCATTTCTTCTGTGTTGCCTTCGAACCAAACACTTTCCGATGGCCAAACAGTTGTTGAAGAATCTAACAAGGATTTTACAATCTGCACATTCTCAACAACACTTTTGTCTGATTTAGCAAGCAAATCGCTTGGGCGTCTTTTAAAATTTATTACAATATTTTTTACTAAATCCGGAGCTATTACGATTGTTGACGAAAACATTACTTTTCCGCTTTCATCATACGCAAAAATAGTCGGCATCGCTTTGCCGGGCTCATTACTATCCGGCATTGTCATATCATCAAACAATGTTTTGCTTGTGTTTTTTCCACATTCCAAGGTAACCACATCTGTAATAGTTTCGCCGTCTCCCAAATCGTATCCAATGTATGTTTTTCTTATAACTTCTTTAGACATTTCTTTATCCTCCGTATTATATTATTAAACTGCAGAAATAAATTTTATTCCCTTAACGTAAACTTCATTGTTTCTTATTAAGCAAGGCTTTGTATTAAGGTTTTCATTTTCCATTTTATATTCTGTGAACATTGCAGCCGCCGCATATGGGGCATTATCTGCATTCCAAAATACTTCTATGCTCATATCTTTTAACAACTCAATCAGTTGTTCGTTTTCTGCCGTTGCTTGCTCTCCGTTAACCGACAACATATACTGAACTCTTTCAGCAATCATTTTATCGCTGTTTTCTTTGTCTGATTTCAGCAAATTGTGTTCTTTGTTCAGTTTTTCATATTTATCAAATAAATCGCTGCTGCGCTTTTTTTCATCATCACAATTTGCAGTTGCTTCATTTTCTATTTGATATAATTTTTCTGAAATATCCTCTACAACTGTTTTTACTTCTGCCGGATTAACAGTTAACCATTGTTTTGCATAAGAATCGTCAATATTAACCGTTACATCGCCATCATTATCTTCTGCGGAATTCATTAGATTTCTAATCGTTTTCTCTTTCTTAATAATTTGCACTCCAAACAAACTCAAAATAGCGTTGAATGGATTGTTGGAGTCCAAACAATTTTCCACTGCAGTTCGCAACTGCTTTTTATCAACATACACCGTATCTAACAAACCCGGCAGGGCATTAAGGACATCATTACCTTTGTCAAGACGTCCTTTTCGGATTTCATCACGGATAATTTCACATACACATTCTTCAATTCTTGTTTTCCTCATTTCAATTCACCTTTCTCAATAAAATCAAATATTTAATAACATTTCCAACGGACTTGATCCATCAGTACTATCATACATTTCCCATAATTCACTTTCAGGAAGTTCATCATGCTCGAAATAAGTTTTTAAATGTACGATTCCATCTGAATCTTTATATTGCTTAATAAAATCAGCTTCTATATCAAAAAATTTCACTTCAGTAACATCGCTTAACGAATTAACCTCCTTGATTCGAGATATATTATTCTCAAGATACATATTTTCTAACAATAGTTTGTCCTCCTTTGCATAGATAATATCACTTTTTAATCGTTTCAGAAGAAAACTTCATTTTTAACATTTTAATTTACATTTTCGACTATTTTTTTCGCTTGAGCAGAGTATTTTCGACTTATAGGAACTCTTAAATTTCCCTCTAAAATCATTTCCTTTGAAGCCTTGTCAACTCCTATCACTTTTTGGGGATTAACTAAAAAGCTCTGATGTATTCTTTCGAAATCCCATAAAAACTTATCCTCTACATCCTGAAGTTTTTCAAGCTTTCGAATAATTCTTCCATCATCAATAATAAATAATGTATATTTAAGGTCACTCTGACAATATACAATAGATTCTTTTCTTAATGCAAAACTCTCTTGCTTAGTAGTGACATAAATAATACTGTTGTCTATCTTTTTTTCAAAATTATGCTTTATATTACTTATTATAATATCGCATAATCTTTTTATTTTCCCGTTTTCATCTTCCGGCTCCACAGATACGGCATTTTCAATATATTCGATTGGTCGTATCACAAGGAAATCACAGATTTTTTCTGTTGGTGTTCCTAAAAAGACAGGCAGACATTTGTTATTACTCACATAAATTTCAGATAATTTATCCCTATATCTTTTCAAATATTCATAATCCATAAAAAGAATATCTATATTTTTTGTATTATTCAATAATAGTTCATACTCATATGTATATTCCGAAATATCAAACTCATATTTCAACACCATGGAAAGTCCAACTAATCTGCGAGCCAACTCTTGCTTTTGATTTGAATCTATAATTGCCAATGCAATTTTCAATAACATATATGTCACCTTCCTCATCATTTCGCAGCAGTTGTATTAATCAAATAAACTAGTCACAACTTTTTACAAATTTTAATATACTTTTTGTTGCAATATCAAACTTATCCCAGCTATCCCAAATTACACAATCTATAAAGACAGAAATAAAAAGACTTACATACGGATAGAGAATATCAAAGTCTAAATTTAATTTTTTAGACAATATTTCTGTATAGCGTTCATATTCAAGATCCAACTTGTCAGAGAATTTTCTAACACTTTCTCCATATTGCGGACTTGTAGCAATTTGAAATATCAGTCTGAATTGCTTTTTATTCTTTTGTGCAAGCTCTTTTATACCTTCGCACAACTTTATTAAATCATCAGTATGCTCAAACGCATAATCAAATATTATTCTTACATATTCATCCAAGCCCCATTTGACAGCATCAAGTACAATCTCATCCTTATCTTCAAACCAATAATATATGCTGCTTGAAGCCATTCCTGTTGCTTCTGAAAAGTCTTTTATAGTTATTGATTCAATTCCTTTTTCACTTAAACACTCGAAACATTTATTCAAAACAACATCTTTTTTTATTTCTCTTTCTGCCGGATTTCTCATGTGTTATGCCTCCAAACCGAATGCCTATTCTGTATTGTGGAATATTCACTCCACAAATGGGTAAAAAAATATAACTTCACATATTAAACTTATATATAATATATTTTACTACTTTTTTCTTTTTAAGTCAATATTTTATGACCATTTTCACCAATTTCTGCGTTGTGCACAAAAAGAAAAGTTACCAAATGTCTAAATTAGAAAAAGCATTGACAAGAATTTTTTGTCTTGACAATGCTTTTATCATTTATATATTTAATTTTACTCTGCAAATTCCTGATGCAATCTCTCGTTCTAAAATCGTATCAGGTATTTTGGATAACCATTTTTTACTGAAATTTGTATTACCATAATAGCAATCAAAATTTGCAACGGGCAGATGTACCCAATCTGTGTTATCTCTTTTGTTGGCAAGGCAGAAGCATATTACTTCCGAAACAACATCATAAGGCACGTCATTTAAGTCCATACTTTCAAGTTTTTCTTTTATAGCTTGCGGTAGTTGTACTTCTTCGGTTCGTAATGCACCAAGTTCCAACGCATCGGCAATAATATCATCAAACCTTAAAACCCAAGCACCTTTTGTATTAAAAGCAAATGGCGGCACCTGCATCTGCTTAACTTTCTTTGTCCACATTTTTGAAAAACCTTTTGAAATTGCAGATATTGTTTCCGTAGATTTTACAGATATAAGTGACGGATTTTTCTTTGCAAACTTCGTTATTCCTTTTATGTAAGAACAAAACCATCCTTCGCCCGTTTCTGATACAAGCTCAGGGAACTCATCTGAAAGATGAGCAAAATTCACATCGGAACTTTCTTTTGTATCAATACTGCACCAAGCACAAAGAGCATTTTCAGCATACTCTATACGGGAATAAGCACTATCTTTTAATATGCTTCCGTCTTTGTCGTGAAACAAATATCCTCTTGCAATTATGGTAAGTATTCGCCCTAAACCTTCAAGGTCTAATATTGTTTTAAAAGAAAATCTGCCGAGATATGAAAAATCCCTCTTTCCCGAAGAAAAATAAGTAGGCTTGTCTGTATATGCCTTAAATTCTAACCATTCATTTGTCATCTTCTAAACCACCTCTTTTTCTCAGGTTCTTCCTCTTCCAATTTGTAAATATGGCTTCGGTCAAGTGATAATTCCAAAATAGTATTAGGTAAAACCTCAAGCGCGAACTGCCTTTTACTGAGTGCAACGGCGCACTTTACGACCTCTGCATAATCTAATGCCGATTTCTTTCTGTCAAATGGGCGAATTATATTCATACAATTTCTTTTGATTTGAGCCTTGTAATCTCCTGCACGACCTACACCTGCAATCATTGTTTTCATCTGCTCGGAATCACCCTTTTGATGAAGCAAATTTTTCTTAAGTCCTATTGCACGGTGCATATCATCAATATCACAGATAATATCTCCCAAAACTCTGTAACCACCTTTAGAAAAATCGCAGAACAAATCTGTATATCTATAAATTTTCGCACTTGTAAATAATGAATATATAACTTGTTCTCTTTCTTCGTGCGGTGTGAACTGCCACATATTTTCGAATAAATAATTTCTTGCATTCCTTATATCAGACGGACTAACGTTATCGAATGCAGCATAAAGCTCATCCACAGAATATTCTGTTTCCTGACCACGAGCAAAGAGAATCCTGTAAATATCAGCCTTTCGTTTCATCTCGGATGAGGTATGTCGTATCTGCCGTACTCGCTTTAATGCTTCCTCATAATCTGCAATGATAGTTTCAACCTTTTTTAGCGTATCGGGATTTAATTTTTCTTTCCATTCAGGTTCATTTGCAAATTCAAACAAGTTTGCATCGGGAACTGGTTTTACAAGAGCTTTTTCGGTGTGCTTTTCTAAATTAAAGGCATAATACGGAAGCTTTTCAAGGTTGGATGTAACCTTACTCCAATCCAACTTTTCAAAATATTTTTTAAGCTTCATATATTTGCTTTCATCATACCATTTTGAAAACCTGTCACTATCTATAATCGCCTTGTATTTTAAAAACAGACTTTTTGTTACCTTGCTGTGTTCAATGTACTCAGATAAATCAGGCTTGATACCGCTTTTTGCAGAGTCGATTTCAAGTCCCGTTAAAATCGCAAGAGTTTCAACCTCCTGCAAATAATGCTCACGTTCTTCCTTGGTAAGACTTTCATCATAGGCAATAATACCACGGCTAAGTGCCGCATTACTGATTTGACCTACACGGGAAGAAAAGGTGTTTTTTACCGTGAGAAAACGGGCATACCAATCATTACTGTCTGAGATAAGCGGCTCGGCGGTTGGTATTTTAAGCACGGGTAATGCGGTACTGCTTTTCATAACACAAGCATTTAACAGCTTGTCTGCAACGGTCTTTACCATATCTCCGTCAAAGTCTGCACCGCCCAAGCGTTCCGGGATTAAGGAACGGGAATCAACCATTACAACATAGTGAAGATGCGACAAGTATTTCTCTCTAAATTTTCCTATATCTTCAAGAGGTCTTGCAACAGCTTCCTCGTTTCGGGCAATATGAGGACTGCGAAGAAGTGTGTAAAACTCACTTTCTTCATAGGTTGCTTTTGGTGCATACATAAAATTATCTGTCAAAAACTCTTTTTCAAGAGCTTTATATGCTTCGCTTTCCCCCTCGGAGCTTCTAACGATATAACCCAAAAGCCTCATAAGGTCATCACATAAATATCTGTTATCGCCTGAAACCAAAAGCTTACCAACTGCATATTTATTTAAGATATTTTTAGCCTTATCCTGAAGCTCTTTTGCAAATATGGGTTCATCTACAAACATCATATTTTTGGCTATGATTCTTGCATAAACTTTCTTTTTGTCAGTTTCTTCAATCTCATCATTTTGAAGAACTTCAAGAAAATGCTCACGGCGAACACTATAATCGCCGACCAATTTATAATATTCCGTTTCAGTTGTTTTTGTAATCCAAGCTCTGTTGTCCCATTGCGGGTTGGTGCTTATACCAAGTCCTAAATCAGCAGGACGGAATTCATCGGTAGTCATAGCAAGGGTATTTAAAAACTGATAGTTAAGGTCAATGATATTCTTCGATTCTGTTATGTCGGTTCCCGATATATACAAGGCGTGGTTGTATTTTCTACATCTATTAAGATATTCCTCCCAAGAGATATTGTTTTCCAACATCCAACCATAACCCTTGAACATACTTTTATTTATTATTAAATCCACATCGTGAGGGTTATGTCGGTTCCCGAAAATGTCTGTTATTTCTGTAACTCCAAGTTCATCAAAAAGTGAAGCAAAATCAACCTCGTGCACAACACCCTTAATGTACGGCATACGGATTTGATAGGAGTTATGTATGCTGTCTAAAGAATCTGAAAGACGTTTTGAGATAAGTCCTTCGCCGTCAAATTCACATATCTTTATATCTGCCTTTGTTTCTACACGGGTATATTTCCGAATAGGATTATCCGTTCCGTCATCGGTTACGGTGATAATATCAACATCGGGAACTATGCTTTCAGAGTTATCTATTACAATTATTCTTTCATCTGATAACAAATCATCCTTTTCAATTCTTCTGCCGCTTGTGAATAAAAGGGCATTGTAGGCATAGAGTTTGCTGAGCTGACATTTGCCAATACTCATTCCAAGCATCATTCGTTCCTTCAGAGCTTCGTATATATCTGCCCGTACAAAAGAAAGTCTGTTTTCACGGCTCATAGATGCAGAGCGTTCAAAGGCAACGAACCTTATATTTTCCTTGCCAAAATTTAAAGTGATGCCTTCCGGCTTAAACATATATTCCGCTTTTTTCTGCCACTCCAAAACCTTGCCGATTGGCTTTCTGTCAAATATCCCCGAAAAGTCTATATAAACAAATACATCCCGTAGATCTTCACAGATTACAGATGTGTTGAATTTTTCGCCCTTCAAGATGAACATAGCCTGATAGAAAATTGGGCAATCGTCTTGCAGGGTTTCTTTTACCATATATTCCTTTGAAAGCTCGGTTGTATCAAAATAAAATGAATATTCACCGTTCTTTTCTTTACTTGAAGATATAATATCAAGTGCCGATATTTCGAAAATAAGATATTTTACGCCTTTCATAGCACACCTCCTTGTAGCAAGTCTTTTTAACAGTATATCATACATTAAAAAAATATTCAATAGCTGTTATTTGATAACTGCCCCCACAATTTATTTTGTGAGGGTATTTTTGTTATCAGAAAGGCGGTGAAAATGTGCTGAAAATCACTTGGAAGCAAGCAAGAAAAATCAACAGACTTATCCGTAGAGAGTGTTGCAACTACGACAAAGGCTGCTGCCTGCTTCTTGACTATGGGGAAAGGTGCAGATGTGTTCAGGTAATATCCTGCTATGGGATTTACTGTAAATATTTTATTATATCGGTGCTTCCCATAGACAAAAAACTACACCAAGAAATCCTGCAACAAAATGAAAACTTAAGGAGTGAGAAAGACAATGAAAAAGATTCAAAACACAATCATTATCGGTGTTGACCACGGCTATGGCAACATCAAAACGACAAACCGCATTTTTCAAAGCGGTGTCATAAAGCTCAAATCCGGTCAGGAGTTCGGCGGAGTGCCGCTAATTTACAAAAATGAAAAATATCTTGTAGGGCAAGGACATAAGGCATTTGTAGCGGATAAATTCTTGGACGAAGACTATTATGTACTTACCCTTGCGGCTATTGCGGAAGAACTGTCGTTACAAGGTATTACAACTGCTGATGTTCACATTGCCGCAGGACTTCCTCTTACCTGGCTTGGAAGTCAGGCAAAGGAATTTAAGGAATACCTGCTCCAAAACGACACAGTTGATTTTATCTATAAGGATAAAGGCTATCATATTAACATCGTTGGTGCAGACATCTTTCCGCAGGGCTTTTCTGCCATTGCAAGTCGCCTGTTTATGTTCAAGGGAACAAATATGCTCTGTGATATTGGCAACGGCACAATGAACATTATGTATATCATAGATCAAAAGCCGGATGTAAAGAACTGCTTTACCGAAAAGTTTGGAACAAATCAATGCGCTATCCGTATCAACGAAAGAATTATGCAGACATTTCATATACCAATTCATGAGAACACCATTACAGAGGTTCTTCGTTTCGGCACGGCTGACATTGCAGAGAAATATCTAAAGGTTATGCAAGAAGAAGCAAAAGAATACACCAAGGAAATCTTTGCAAGACTCAAAACCCACGAATATGATCCCGAAACAATGAAGCTTCATATCGTAGGAGGTGGCGGTTGTCTTGTTAAGAATTTCGGTGAGTATGATAAAAGCCGTGTTGATATCTGTGAAGATATTCATGCAACCGCAAAGGGGTATGAATACCTTGCGGAGTTTAATATGCGAAAGGGCGGTGGAAAAAGATGAAAGTAATAAAGACTAATTTACGCTTTAATCTCGATAAGGAAGCAGATAAAAAGGCTTATGAATTTTTGCAGAGCCTTGATAAAAACTCCCACAAATCTGTGAACAGATTTGTCATATCCCTTATAAATGATTATGCGGATAAGAAGCATATTGAGCAGACGGAGCGTAATTTTACTGAAAAGATTATATCTGCTATCCGTGAAGAATTAAGCAATTTCGCACCTTTGCAATTATTTCAGCTATTAGGGCAGATGCAACTATCCGTACCAAAGGAACAAAACTCTGCCGAGAACGAGGACGAAATGATGAATTTCCTATCCAATATTGGCGGTGAATTATAAGCAATTTGTATGGTCTAAATTTTAATATGCCACAACATAAATACGAATTAAGACGGCATAAATTTTCTCAAAACAATGAGATTATAATGTGCCGTCTTTTTCTATGTCCAAAAACAGCCGTACACAATAATACGGCGGTAAAAATATAAATTTATGGAGGAAAATATTATGAGAAAAAATGTAAAAACTTTAGAAAATCGTATTACGGTTAAAGAATCAAGAGAAGGTAACATTTACAGAGTGCTTACCTACAAAGGAAAGAAGTACAAAGAGCCTTATTTTACAGGGCAGGAAATCGGTTGGATTAAATATATTTTGTGGGACGAGGAAACTCGTACTCATAACTGCCTTATTATCACCGCAGGAGAACGGAGATTATGGCTTACAATAAGCGAAAAGATTGGCAAAGAGTTCGGCATCGAAAAATTAGAATACCACTCTCCATTGTACTTCTGTATATATCAGTTAAGGCGATATAAGAAAGGTTCTGTGCCGTATAAGCTGTGTGAGCTGAGCACATATCCCGGTTATTTCGATGGTTATACAAAACCTGAAGCAATGCTTGCGGAATAACTGTCCGGTACTGTAACGAGCAGGGAACTTGTATTGCACAAATTCCGTAAAAGGCGGGACTTCCTTTTGGAAATCCTGCCTTTTCTCTTTGGGGCGTTCCCCAATCCCCCCTGAAATTACATTTTAAATAGGAGTTGATTTTAATGAAAGAAAGAGCAAATTCAATTTATGTGCGTGTTACCGAAAAAGAAAAGATACGCATAAAAAACAAAGCCGACAAGTGCGGCTTGACGATTTCGGAATATTTAAGAAAACGAGCTTTAGGATATTCTCCAAAAGCTCTCTTGCCGGAAAGCTTTTATGAGTTTTCGGGTAAGCTCAGCAATTTATATGAACAGATTGATAAGGGTTACAGCACCGAACTTGAAGAAAAGATTTTATCTCTGATTGATGAGATTCAGTTAAAGCTACTCACACCTGAAAGAAAGGAGATTGATAAATAATGGCTACAACAGGATTTTGGCCTATTAAAGGCTCATTAAGGGATGTTATAAAATATGCAGACAATCCCGACAAGACCACTAATCCAAAGTATCTTGATGATGACTTGGCTGCTGTACTCAAATACGCAGAAAACGATGATAAAACAGATATGAAAATGTTTGTAAGCGGTATCAACTGCTTGGCAGTGCGAGCTTATGAGCAGATGATGATAACAAAATGTCATTATGGAAAAATGGGCGGAAATGTGGCATATCATGGCTATCAGAGTTTTAAGTCGGGCGAAGTTACACCTAAAGAAGCTCACGACATAGGACTTGAAACTGCACGG
>JAFWWX010000287.1 GCA_017517985.1 Clostridia bacterium
CGTAACAGCAGAAAGAACAAGTGGAATAATGCCCAAAAGCCATTTCCATATGCCATCTAACAGTGCTATTAATATGCCAAAGTAAACAACATAATATAATACCATGATTATCGATACAACAATTGGTGCGATCAGTTTTTTCTTATGTTCTATCAATTTTCACTCTACCTTTCTGTTTATTCATTTCTATTTTACTCCACACGCATCATACGGTAGCCAACACCGATATGTGTTTGAATATACTGCGGAGAGTTGGGTGCGGATTCTATTTTCTTTCTGAGTGTTGCCATGAACACACGAAGCGATGCTACATCATTATCCCAACTGCTTCCCCAAACTTTTTGTGTAATGAAAGTGTGTGTTAATACTTTGCCTATGTTTTGAGCCAATAAACAAAGCAACTTATATTCAATAGGGGTTAAATGTAGTTCGGTATCCTCCAAATATGCACAACCTGCCGCAAAATCAATCTTTAATTTTCCGTTAATAAAAACTGACTCATTTCCTTCACCGTTAGCCATCATTACGGCAAGTCTTCTTCCTGTTACTCGGATTCTTGCTAATAATTCCTCAACGGAGAAGGGCTTTGTTAGGTAATCATCTGCTCCATTGTCAAGTGCCTCAATTTTATCTGCATCTTCGCTTCGAGCACTGATAACGATAATAGGCACATTTGACCATGTGCGTATTTTCTTTATAACATCAACGCCATCAATATCGGGCAATCCGAGATCAAGCAAAATAATATCCGGATTATAGGTGGATGCCTGTCTAATGGCATCTTCTCCCGTTTCGGCAACTATATATTTATAATCGTGTGCTTTTAATGTGGTGGTCATAAGGTTTTTAACCGAACTATCATCTTCCACAATTAATATTTGTAGTTTATTCATCTATTTTTACCTCTCCTAACGGTAGCGTGAAAGTAAAGTTGCATCCTTGTGGTTGGTTATCTGTCAAGGTAAGTTCGCCGCCATGCGCACCGATAATTGACTTACAAAGAGCGAGACCCAAACCAAGACTGCGGCGGCTGTCTGCTATTCTATTATCTCCGGTATAGAACATCTCGAACACATGAGGTTTTATATTGTCCGGAATTCCGTTTCCGTTATCAATAACACTAATTGATGCATAGCCGTTTTTCTTTTCTGTAATGACCTTGATTTCAGATCCTAACGGAGTATATTTAATCGCATTATCTATAAGGTTTATTAACACCTGAACAATGAGTTTAGCATCTGCATTTGCAAGAAGCAATTCATCCTTATGAATAACGGATATTTTGTGTTCTGTACTTTTTCGACCTATATGGCGAAGAGCTTCTTCGGTTATTTCATCAACAAGCTCTATAGACTTGTTAAAGTTCATTCTACCTTCTTCAATTCGGGTAACCGAAAGCAGATTTTCCACAAGACTTATAAGCCATTCGGAATCATCAAAGATGTCAGTATATATTTGCATCTTTGTGTCTTCATCTAATTTATCTTTGTTTGACAGTAAATTTCCCGCGTTTCCTGATATAGAAGTGAGAGGTGTGCGCAAGTCATGGGAAATTGCTCGGAGGAGATTTGCTCTTAGTTGTTCATTTTTTGCTAAAACAGCCGTTTGTTCTTTTTCTTTTGCATTTCTTCTATTGTCCATCGCCAAGGCACATTCACCAAGGATGGAAAGAAGTATACTATTTTCAAATGCATCAAGAGGCTTTCCTTTTATGCGTATTCCGATAACGCCGTATATATTATTGTTAATACGAATCGAGAAATAAACACATTTTGCCTTGCTGTAAACATTTGTAGATGCACCTGCTCGGTGCTTGTTAAGATATACCCACTCAGCAGTATTTCTCTC
>JAFWWX010000288.1 GCA_017517985.1 Clostridia bacterium
GCTCTGCCTTAAGGAATGGCTCAGTCCCTATGACGACGGTGATGGTGGCAAAAAGGCAAAAATGCGCATCTTTTCCGGGTGCCGGGATATTATACGGTGTCTGCCACTGCTTTTGTGTGACAAAAATAGACCTGGCGATGTTTCAACAGAACCTCACTCCATAACTCACGCTCCCGATGCACTGCGGTATTTTGCGGTATCACGCCCCATAAAGCCCAGAGAAAAGTCCGGCGAAACAAAAAGACGGCTCTCTGACGAGCTTTGTATCAAAAAGAACGGAAAGATTAAAGCTTAACCGTATTTCGGCTACAGCTTACGGAAAGGAATTTTATGAAAAGGTCAATTAAGGATTTATTTATGAAAAGAGCAAAAAATGCAAGAAATGTTTACGATTATTCTTCAGCGTATTCCAGAGAGGATACTGTTTCGGCGCTGCTTTCCCATGCTGAATCTGCAAGGCGCGGAATGAGCGAATACTGGAAGAAGATGATGTCCTATTATGACGGAGTACATCCGACGGCGGCATTTTCTGATTTTTCCGCTATTGAAAACTCACTTCCCTGGAGCTGTGCCCAGAGTAGTGACGGCTATATACATGTTGAGAGTCAGATTGATTCGGCTATTCCCGAATTTGAATTTTCTCCTCGTGGAAAAGATGATTCCGAAAAGGCAAAGCAGAGAGAAAAACTTGTAAGATACATATGTGACAGAAACGATATGGAGTATAAAAACTCAAGAAACGAGAGAAGACTTGGGATTCTTGGCTCTGCGGTGTGGAAGGTTTGCTGGGATGCAGGTAAGAGCTGTGACGGTAACTTCGGTGATATTCTTATTGACAATCCACACCCAAATGAAATATATCCTGACCCCAGTGCTGTCAGTGTCGATGACTGTGAATATATAGGATATGTATATTCTATGCATAGGGAAAAGGCAAGAAGAATTTTTGCAAAGGACCTTTCGGCAAGAGGTATTGACTTTGACGAGCTTGTTGCAATAAGTGACAGCGGAAAGCACAGATACCTTGATAACGGTTCTGACGACCTGTTTTCATCGGATGATGACAACGATACTGTTCGTATTACTGAATGGTGGTTCAGACAGCCGACAGATGGTGAAGCGGATATAGAATATTTCGTGGACGGAAGAAAGAAAAGTCTTCATTGCAAATATAAAGCCGGAGATATTGCTCTTTGTGTTCTTCTTGGCGGAACAGAGGTAAGATATGTTCCGAAATACTGGAATGAAACCGGCTGTAATATGTTCCCTTTTGTCATATACGACAAGCTCCCCAAAGAAAACACAATCTGGGGTAAGAGTGAGCTTGAGGCAATTATTCCTTTTATAGATGCGGCGGACAGAGAAATTGCATATGCACAGCTAAATTCCGCATTTTCCTCAAACGATATAATTGTTGCCGAGGAAAATGCCCTTTGCGATGACTGTGAGCTTGACAATTCTCCCGGTGCAGTATGGAAACTCCGTCCCGGAATGATGGGCAAAATCCAGAGACTTGGAAATTCTGCCTATTCTGAAAGCTATCTTCACGCAAACTACGACAAGTGGAGAGTACTTATGCAAGAAACAACCGGTAACTTTGCCATAAATCAGGGTAATGAGCCGGAAAAGGTTACAACCGCAACAGGTATTGCTCTGCTTAATGAGAGAGCGAAAAACAGAAGCGCGCTTAAAAAAATTGATAAAAGTGCAGGCTTCAGACGACTTTTCGAGCTTTGCGACAGAACTGCTCTTGAATATTACGATGACGGCAGAGTGATTCTCTGCGGTGCGGCGCAGGAGGACGAGGTTGTATACCGTGCGTCTGATTTCAGAAAGGGGACAGGTGAGAACTCCTATATTCCCGGTGTTGACATCAGAATACATATAGGTGACGGTCTTGCAAATTCCAAAGCCTTTACGATTTCTGCCGTAAACTCGCTTATTTCCACTCCGATAAATGAGGATAATTACCGCATTGTAAAGAGCTATCTTGAGCTTATTGACCTCCCTATGCGACACGAGATATGCGATATGCTTGACGAAAAGTTCGGCAAAGACCAAAGTTCCGGTGCTGTACTTGCTCAGCTTCTTGAAGAAATCGGCACTATCGGGGAAGAACAGACAGAACAGGCTGATATTACAGAAAATATTCAGTAAATACGGAGGGGAATATGCAAGAGAACACAAAAAGACTTTTCACCCAGAAGGAGCTTGAAAAGCACATAAATTCAAGACTTATCCGGGAAAGAAAAAAGAACAGAGACCTTGAATTGTTCAAGGGTATGGTAGACAAGCTTATTAGCAGTGGTGCTATTGACGCTGACTCCTATGCGGAGGCTGGAGAACGACTTGCCGGACTTCTGGCAAATTCTTCTGTCGGAAATAGTGAGGATAAGGCAGACGGCAAGGTGTGTCTGAAGAATTCTGCGACAGATTCAACAGAGTCGTCTGAAGATGAGGCTACAGGCGATGCGGTTGAGGAAACAGCAGAATCCGAAAAGACTCCGGATGCTGAAATTTACGGCGATGAAAACGCCGGTACCGCCGACACACTTGCCTTTGAAGAACAAAATGAAAAGGTGTTAGGTGAGGAATCTTCCGGTAAAGAAGACTTGGGCATAGACGCTTTGTCTGAAGAAACTATGCCTGAAGAAAATGTGCAGGAGGGGAAACCGGCACAGGAAAGTGAAGATCTGAAGCTGAGATTTTCAAAGCTCTGTGCTGATTTTGAAAAAATTATTGAAGATATGTCTTCAGCCAAAGCGCAGGTGTTGGATACGGAAACGGAAAATATGGTGGATGACGGCTTCTTTGCAAGACGAAATGCTTCATCAACCGGATTTTCTTCAAAAAGTGCCGTGGATGCGGCATCCTCCGGTTTTGAGCTTACTCCTGTACAAAGGGACATAGCAAGGCGTGCGGGGATCTCCTACAGGGAGTATGCCGAGCTATTACGCGAAATCCCCGAAAACAATAAAAAAAGAAGACAGTACAGATAATCTGTGCTACCTTAAAAGAAAGGAAAAATTATGGGAATTTTTAATTATGTATCCGAGCTTTCCGGTTGCGACAAGCCTTTTGTTGCACGCATTAAGCTCAATGAAAATGTCGATATTGAAAAGGGAGAAATTGTTTATTTTATCGAGGAGAATCACAGAGCTACAACCGTTAAGAGTATGTCAGATTCAATAGCAGGTGTTTGTGCAAAGACCTATAAATCTAACGCATCTGACCTTATTCCCTCATACGGACTTGGAATGATTGATGTCATTGTTTCTCCCAATGCTCTCTACAGAACCCCTGCCTGTGTCATTGAGGATTCAGTCGGCGGACAGAGCAAGGCTGTTATGACAGGACACGATAATATAACAGAAAAAGACACTGAGGGTTATGTCGGCTCAAAGCTTATTCTCAAGGAAAAAGGGGAAAATTCAACAAATCCCAATGCTGTAGGTACTGTTTTCAACATTACAGGAACTAATGTTGTTAATAACATAATCGGCCTTACTACAGATAAAAATGTTTACAGTTGTAAGGGAGATAAGTATATTTTTGTTCCGCAGTATGGCTTTGACCTTCTGTATCTTAAAAATGCAAATACTCTTGACATCCAGTTTGAAGGCGATGGCGACTTTATGGTTGTTGATGCAGATGAAACCGGCTACACTGTAAAAATTAAGAATGTAAAGTAAAAAGCATCTGAAAATTTGATATTTGAAAGGAATTTATGATATGAACGATATTTATACCTGGCCTAATGACCTTTATCCTCTTGTGAAAAAGAGATTTGATTTAAGATATGCAAAGCGTCTTGATGTTATTTCGGAAGTGTGCGATGTTATCGAGCAGGATGCTATTGACTACAGACTTGAGGGCGTTGGCGGTTACGGTGAGCTTCCCGAATATAACGGCTCAAACCTTATGAGTGCAGACCAGAAGAGAAGCTTCATTACAACCATTACACCCCGTGAACACGCCCTTGCAGTAAGCCTCTCATATAAAAAGGCAAAGGTTGACCTTTCCGGTGAAGCTGCAAAAATCGGTACACGACTTGCTGACTCTGCATATATGACAGTGCTTTCCGAATTTTACAGACTTTTCGGCAACGCATATACAACTGTTGGTGCTGACGGCTGTACCTGGGCAAGTGACAAGCACCCTGTAAATACTGTGGACGGTTGCGGTACATATTCCAACCTTATTCACGATAATCTCAGTGTTGCGTCCATTGTCAAGGCACAGACTCTTGCGTCTTCCTTTGTAACACCTGACGGACTTCCTTTTGCTGGTAACTTCGACCTTCTTCTTGTAAGCCCTGAACTTGAAGCTAAGGCAAAGGAAATCTGTGGCCCCAACTCCAAGCTTATCCCTGAAAAGAATCCCGATGCCGATGCAGGCGTAAATGCGGCAAACCCTGTTTACGGAATGAAGTATCTTGTTGTCGGTGCAGGCGGAATGGGCTTCTCCGGAAAGCAGTGGGCTCTTGCAGATTCAATGCTTCTTCGTGAGGTTTTAAAGCTTGTTTACATTTCAAAGCCTACTGTTCTTGTTGCAAAGCAGGATAATCCCCTTATTACCGATTACATAGGCTATGTTGACTTTGGCTTCGGTTTTGCTGATGGTCGTCCCATTATATTCTCAAATCCTGCATAATAAATGTTTTGAGGTGATAATATGGAATATTTAAAGTATGCCGGAAACGGAAGCTTTTCTTCTTCCGGAGACAACACAAAAACAGTTTTTGATACAAAGGGACTTATGGCGAGATTCAAGGTTAAAAGCGGTACTTTGCAGATATGCGGGTATGATTATTCCCGCAGTAATGCTGAAAGTAAATATCAGCTTGATACCGGAGATGTCTTTGAATTTATAGGTAAGGTTACATATTGCGGTACAGCACAGGTCCAGTATGTCCTTTATGATAAAATTTAAGTAAGATTCCAGTGTCGTTTGTCTGCCTTAAAGGGGGCAAACGGCAGATGCCGGCGGTGTAGTATATTACTGTTTGCATCGCCGGTGCAGAAGGAGTTTTAAAATTTAGGAAAATAAAGGAGAAACAAAATGTATTCTAAGAAATATACTCTTTCGGAGTGCAGAACACGCATACTGAAACTGCTTGAGCGTTACAGCTCAAACGGTATACCAAATAATTGCGGAGAAGTGCGTGATATTGAAAACCGACTTATAACAAGTCTTAACATTCATCTTAATAAGCTTTGGTATGAATTTTCTGATACAAGATGCAAAAGTACAGTTTCCTTTGTTTCGCCTGTATGCATTGAGAAATTCGGCTGTATGTATATAAACGGGGGAAATAGTGAATACCTGTGTATTGGTGGAAAAAACAGTTACTTCTATCTTGTTGCAAAGGGAAAGGGGATTTTGCAAATTAACAGTCAGAGCAGTTCTTTTGAACACCGTATTGATACAGATCCCGGCTCGTATGCTGTTATAACAGGTCCGATTGACAGCAGGAAATTATATGATTGCGATGCTTATTTCTATGCGGAAACGGATCTTGATATAAAGGAGTTTGTTATTTACGGAGATGTTCCTTCTCCTGAACTACTATGTGGAGAAGACGGTGCGGTGGCTTTATTGCCTCAGGATTGCTCGCGTATTATTTCTCTTTCATCGGTATATAACGGCAGAGAGCTTTCGGGTGTCTGCGAGGTGCTTGAGGATAAGCGTATTGCAAAGCTGCCTGCAAAGCACAGCGGTGAATATGTTATTGAATATCTGCCGTATCCTCCGTGTTTCGCATCTGATGCTGATGACAGCTCTGAAATTCTTTTATCTCCCGTTATGTTCGATGCTCTTTGCTATCTGTGTGCTTCTGACCTTTGTCCTGCAAATGACAATGCCCTTTATACAAAACTTACTTATAAATACAGGGAAATTCTTGAAAATATATATGACAGACACAGAAGTTATAAAATGAGAAATAAGTTCTACGGCGTTATAAACAGGCGCAATAGAACACTTGGAAAATACGAAGGATGAGGTGCTTTGAATGTCGCATATAAATATTACAGTACCACGGCTTTCGGCGGATAAAACAACTTTACTCAAGTGCGGTAAATTTGATAAAGGCGTAGCCTTCTGCCAATATGACAGGGAGCTTTATGATGGGCAAAGCCCCTTTGTGAAAAATATGATTTATGAAAAAAATATGCTTCGGACAAGGTTCGGACAGTACAGCGTTGAAATCGGGGACCTTCCCGAAGGAAAATTGCATTCTGTGTGTACGGATATGTTTTTTAAAAAGTATGTTTTTCATATCGGAGGTGCTCTTTATTCTTTTGACGGCAGTGAACTATGCTTGCTTTCGGATGAAATTCCCGACTGTGACAGCTTTGTTTTTGAAATGAATTCCACGCTGTATTTCTTTTGCTCCAAGGTAAGAATTTTTATGGTGAAAAAGGATTTTTCAGTTTCCGAGCAGGAAATAAAAGAGGTGAATGTTGGGTATGATGCAAAATATAATTTATCAACCTATACCAAAGTTGAACCACCCGACAATATGCTGATGTTCAGAGGTAATATTGTTTATTTTGGCAGAGATGCGGGTATAAAATATTATACACTTCCGACTGAGCCCGATACAGATTATGAGGTTATATTTACCTCTTTGGTGGACGGAAAGGTTAAGACAATCCCTTACACTATTGACGGAAACACTGTTAATATAAAAAATGAACAGTACAGTTCCTTCAGAGTAAGCTATGTGCCTGCAAAGGGCTCTGAA
>JAFWWX010000059.1 GCA_017517985.1 Clostridia bacterium
ACCACGGGATACAATATTCATTTTTCTGTTATGATTCTTTATCTGGTCAATTGTTTTTCTTGTAATTCCGCAATGGATAGTAACAAAATCAACACCGTCCTGTGCATGAAGTCTTATTACATCAATAAAGTCTTTTGCTGTTAATGTGTGTAAATCCCTTTGATAGTGAATAACGCTGTCATATACAGGAACAGTTCCTATCATAGCAGGACATTCGCTGACAAGCTTTTGTCTGAATGGCTGTGTGTTTCCGTGAGAAGATAAATCCATAATAGCTTCAGCACCCATATTGACCGCAGCCATTACCTTATCCATCTCAATATCATAATCCTTACAATCCCTTGACACACCCAAATTCACATTAATTTTAGTGCGAAGCATTGAGCCTACACCATTTGGATCTATGCTGGTATGTAGTTTATTTGCACAGATTGCTACCTGCCCTCTAGCAACCAAATCTCTTATTTCTTCCGGTGTTCTGTATTCCTTTTCTGCAACTACCTTCATCTCCGGTGTTATGATGCCTCTTTTTGCAGCATCCATTTGTGTTGTATAATTCCTCACAGTATTCATCCTTTCCTCAATTTATTGTTCTGCTTTTTTCCAAAACGACTATTCAAATCAAAGCTATGGCAAAGCGGTCCGGAACCCTTCCCAAGGTCAAGCATTGCCTCAAGAGCACCTGATATATATTCCTTTGCCAATTTTATAGATTCACTTAATGTAAATCCTTTGGCAAGATTGGCTGCAATCGCACTTGATAATGTGCAGCCTGTACCATGCGTATTTGTATTTTCTACTCGATTGCCGTAAAACCATTGATATTCGCCGTTAGAATACAAAAGATCGTTTGCATCGTTAATACTGTGTCCACCTTTAATCAATACAGCACAATCATAACTTTCGCTGATATGTTTTGCAATTTTCACTATATCTTCTGTTTCATTGACAGCCATCCCGGACATAATCTCAGCTTCAGGAATGTTAGGCGTAACAACTGTAGCAATTGGCAACAGCTCTTCAACCAATACCTGCAAGGCTTCTGTCTGCATCAGTTTTGAACCGCTGGTAGATACCATTACCGGATCTAAAACTATGTTTTTGGCTTTGTGAAATTTTAATCTTGAAGCAATAACACTAATTAATTCTGCTGAAGATACCATACCGATTTTTACGCTATCCGGTATAATATCCTCAAACACAGCATCAATTTGAAGTTTCAAAAATTCAGGTTCAACCTCCTGAATTCCCCAAACACCGGTTGTATTTTGTGCTGTAAGTGCTGTAATTGCACTCATAGCATAAACACCATTCATGGTCATTGTTTTTATGTCCGCTTGAATGCCGGCGCCTCCGCAGGAATCACTGCCTGCGATTGATAATGCAGTTCTCATAAATCATTTCTCCTTTTTAACTTTATTTTGCATTATTTTTATTGAGCGACAGAGAGTGGTGCCCCCGGTCTGCCGCTGATTTGCTATATTGTATATAATCTGGTGTCAGTATAATCCGAAATATATATATCTGATATTGACTCCAGTTCTTTTTGCAACGGTTCGTATTTATCAAAAACTGCAACTGTCGGAAAGCCGTCCTTCTTTGCAGTTTTCAGTGCATACAAAGCGTCTTCGAATACATAAGTCTCACCTTTTTGGGGTACCAAGTTGATTAAGAGCTGTATTGTACAGTTCAGGGGTGATTTTTCCGTTTGGGTATTCATTACAGTCAAACACTTCCGAAAAATGTTTCATTACGCCAAGCCTTTCTAATGTTTCTATTACAATTTCTCGGTCTGTTAATGTAGCAATACAAATTTTAGTTCCTCGCCCTCCAAGATACGAAAGATAGTTTTCTATACCCTTTTTCAACGTTACTTTTGTTCTGTAGAATTCTTTAATCATTTCGTTCACACCGGATATAATCTCGTTTACAGATAGTGTCACTTTGTAATTATCCTGATAATACTTTGCAGCCTGTTCAAGCGAAAAGTTTGCAAATACTTCATTCAGATTTTCTCTTGGCTCGATACCTAAAGAACGAAGATAATCCATGCTGATGTTATCCCATATGTACATAGAATCAACTATTGTCCCGTCAAAATCAAAAATTGCTCCTTTTAACATAGTCCCAATTCCTTTGCTCTGGCTTGTAATTCTACCGCTGCCTGTTTAGGATCATCTGCTTTCATAATTGCCGATACAACACAGATACCTGCAATCGGAATGCCTTTAAGCACATCAATATTGTCTTTATTAAGTCCGCCGATTGCATTTACCGGAATCGGCACTGCACTACAGATATTACCAAGGGTTTCAGTTGAGGTAAGAACAGTTTTTACTTTAGTTGTAGTTGGATATATCGCTCCAACTCCAAGATAATCCGCTCCTTGTTCATATGCTTCAAGTGCTTGAGGAACAGTCTTTGTAGTAGCTCCTACGATTTTATCATCGCCCATAAGCTTTCTTGCTGTAGAAACAGGCATATCACTTTGACCGACATGCACACCTTCAGCATCTATCGCTAACGCAACATCTACCCTATCATCAATGATAAGCGGAACATTATATTTCTTTGTAAGTGTATGCACCTTCTCGGCAAGGTCTATATACTCTCTTGTAGATTTATCCTTCTCACGAAGTTGAAGAAGAGTTATTCCGCCCATCAGTGCCTGCTCGACACGATACAAGAATTCTTCTTCAGAGTAATTTGTACTGTCGGTTATAAAATACATACTTGAATCGAATTTCATCTGCTATCACTCCTCATACATATAAATAATCATTTAAAACAGGTTGCAAGCCTTCATCTTCAATATCCTTATACATTTTATCAAGACTTCTGTTATCGTCTATTTCAAACTGTTCATCGCCTTGCAGTTCTTCTGACTCTTTTCCGCTGTATTTACTTTCATGGTCACCAATACCTGTAGATACACCTGCGGATACTTTTGTTGCGGCAATCTTTACGATGCCGTTTCTGAACTCGGCACTTTCACGGGAAGATACTGTAATACCGACAAATGGCAAAAAGATACGATAAGCACAAATTATCTGACAAAGCTGTTTTTCATGCACATCCAAAGGATTGATTTTGTCATTATTTATAATCGGTCTCAGTCTCGGACAAGATAATGACATTTCAGCATGAGGATATTTTCTCTGCAGATAGTACACATGAAGTGCGCTTGCTAATGCATCTTTTCTAAAATCAGAAAGTCCTAAAAGCGCTGAAAAGGCTACACCTCGCATACCTCCCTTAAGTGCTCGTTCCTGTGCATCAAATCGGTAAGGCCACACACGCTTGTGACCAAGCAAATGAAGCTGTTCGTATTTTTGTGTATCATAGGTTTCCTGAAATACAGTTACATAGTCAGCACCGCATTTATGAAGATACTTATATTCATCTGTATTTACGGGGTAGATTTCAAGTCCCACCATGCGGAAGTATTTTCTTGCAAGTTTGCAAGCCTCACCGATATAATCAATATCACTGTGGGCACGGCTCTCGCCTGTAAGTATCAGTATTTCTTCCATACCGCTGTCTGCGATAACCTTCATTTCTTTTTCAATTTGTTCCATAGAGAGCTTCATTCGGTTAATATGGTTATAGCAGTTAAAACCGCAATACACACAGTAATTCTC
>JAFWWX010000289.1 GCA_017517985.1 Clostridia bacterium
ACATATAACTGTTGGTTTGAATGACAATGCGAGAAGGGATTTGGAACAAAAATACAGTCGTTACGTTGCACTTGCCCAAACAGACCAAAGATTGAGAATGGTGGCATTTGACCTATACGAACATTTTATAAGCTATGTTAAACCAAAGGGATTTAAAGCTATGCTTACCTGCTCATCTCGTGTGGCTGCGGTTGAAATGTTTTATCTTTTAAGCAGCTTTGACGGAATTACGCCTGCCGTTGTAATCACTCCTAATTCCGCTAAAGAGGGCGAAGATGAAGTTAATACAAATGAAACAAAAAAGCGTATTGGTGACTTTTTTGCTAAAGAAATTGATCCGTTATATAAAAACAATTACGATGCCTATGAAGATTGGGTTACAAACGAGTTTGTTGACCCTGAGGGCGACATCAATTTGTTAATTGTAAAAGACAAATTGTTAACAGGCTTTGATGCTCCTCCTACTGCAGTTTTATATGTGGATAAAAAATTACAAGACCATACTCTGCTTCAGGCAATTGCTCGTGTTAACCGAGTTTTTGAAAATAAGGATTTTGGCTTGATTGTTGACTATATAGGCATATTCAAAAAGCTTAATTCTGCATTGGATTTATATGCAGACTCTGCTTCCGGTATGGATGGATTTAATGCACAGGACATTGAAGATGCTATTGCTTCGGTGTCTGAGCAAAAGTCAAGGCTTGAAGAACTTCATAAAAATCTATGGGGTATATTTGAAGGTATAGACAAAAACGAAACTAAGCCGAATGTATGGCAAGAAAGATTGAGAGAATATGATATAAGAACCAAGTTCTATGAAACTCTTTCTGCTTATGCAAAACTTGTTGATCTGATGTACTCAAGTTTTGATTTCTTTGAAGCTGTGGGATTTGAACAGGCAGAAGCATATAAAAAAGATTATATATTCTTCAAAAAATTGAAAGATAGTGTAACTCTGAGATTTAATGACAGAGTAGATTTTTCTAAATATGAAGATGGTGTGAGACAACTTCTTAACACATATGTTACTGCTGAAGATGCTAAAATTCTCATAGAACCTCTTGATATTCTTAATAAAGATAAAATGGAAGAACAGATGGCTATTCTTGGAACAAAAGAAGCAAAAGCTGAAGCAATCCAATCAAGACAGGTTGAGGTTTTAGAAAGCGAACGTTATGACGATCCTATAAAATACCTTTCTTTCATGGAGAGAATCAATAAAACACTTGAAGAATACATGAAAGAAAGGGATAGTGAAAAATATCTATCGTCTATGGAAGAAATTGCTGAAGATTACAGACAAGGTCGCAGTAATGCAACATATCCTCAAAACATTGTTCACGATAGCGAAGCAAAGTCTTTCTTTGGAAGTATTTGCAGTGGATTGAAGAAAGCTATCGGTAATGCAGATGGATATGAAACAGAAGCTACTGGTTTCTTGGCGTTACAAATCAAAGATATTGTTGCACAGAATGCAAAGAGAGATTGGCGAGATAATGTTATTGTGCACAGAAACATAAAGAAATTGTTAGATGATGCATTATTTGATTTTATGGAAGATAATAATTTAGATTGGTCTTTGGATACCATTGATATTATTATTGATGAAATAATGCTGACAGCGAAAAAGGTATATTAAGATGCAAACAAGTATATTAGAATTAAACTGTAAAAATCAAACAATACCTATTGCGGTTGAACGAAAAAAAATAAAGACTATCCGGTTAAAAGTCTATCCTGAATCTGTAGTGAAGATTTCAGCTCCGTATTCTATAAATGATGAATTTCTAATGGAGTTTGTTTCTAAACGTCAAAAATGGATAGAAGATAAATTGGAGAAATTTTCTCAAACAAAAGGCTATGCCGCTACGACAGTAATAAAAAATGGTATGTCTATAAAAATGCTAGGAGAAGATTTGATTTTTGCGGTAAGACCGTGTGAAAAGAATTTAATATACCGTGAAGGAAAGATATTGCATATATGTACTACTTATGCAGAAAACCAAGAAAAACTGATGCAACAGTTTGATAAGTGGTGGAGGAAGGAATCGCTTGAAATTTTAAAACAGCAAGTAGATGCACTTTATCCAATTATAAAAAAATATGATATTCCATATCCAAGTATATACCTGAAGAAAATGAAAACTCTTTGGGGAAGCTGTAGTGTTAATAGGAACAAAGTTACATTCAATCAGTATTTAACCAAGGCGAAGCCTGCTTGTATTGAATATGTTGTTTTGCATGAGTTAGTTCATTTCTTGTATCCTAACCATAGCAAAAAGTTTTACGATTTTCTTAGTAGTTATATGCCTGATTGGAAGGACAGAAAAAAAGTATTAGATACAGAAGTAGTACATGGATTATAAGGAGGTATAAATTATGGCAATTATACATGATGCAAAAGACCAATTCTATTCATATGCAAAAGAGTTTTTAGGAGCAGAATTGGAGCAATTGTTAGATAGTGATGATAAAAAAGATGAGTTTTATAGTTTGTGTAAGAAGTTTTCGGAAATTCCGTTAAATGCACCTAAATTCAAGGATCCTAAAACCGGTAGAGTGGAAGGTTGCTTTCAATACAAGGATATGGATTCTGCAAAAGAAGCGACTGTGGAATTTGTGAAAAAATATAATATTCATAATCTTGAGACTTTTATGGAAAGTATACATAGATTGCACGGACATGCAGTTGAATGGGATGATGCTCGAGCAAAAAGTGGTTTCGTGCAAGCAGAATCGTATAAGTATAATGGAGGTTTTTTCGGAACATATTATAATTTTCAATGTTTGCCGGATGATGTATGGGAAGATATATGCAAAGAAATTATTGAGGCAATCAATAAAAAATGATGTGATAACAAATTGATAACAGATAACAATTAAGACCAAATAATTAAAAGATTTTAAGTGGAGAAAGCGAAAAAATCGGCTTAAAATCAGGTGATACAACGTAAATCACGTTATAACGCACCGAGTGGGAATAAAGGTCAAAATTCTCTCAGTTTTCTGAGGTCTCATAGAGCCTCATTTTTCTCATAAAAACTCGATTTATTTCGAGTTTTCTCCACATTTTCAAGAATTGAAGTTTGAACTGAAGTCAATTTGATACCAAAAACAGAATAGTTTCAAGTGGCTTTATAGTGACCCGCTCACCCTATGCGAGTAAAGGTGAGCGGATTTTTTTATATCGTACATTTTATAGAAGATGGGGTGTTATAATATATGAAGAAGTCTTTTTCAAGAGATATTCCGACGGTTGATAATAGCTTATTTATACTTGCGAGAAAGTTGATTTTAGAATAAATATAGAAGCAGCGTGTATGAGATTGATTTCAATTACACGCTGCTCTTATTTTGGCGGAACAAGGCGGATGGGAAACTGCACTATTACAAGCATATTCAATATGGAACAATTTGTTGTTAACAACAAATGATGAGCAAATTAAGTCATATGTTACAAAGGCGAAAAAGTTAGTTACTTTTTTTGGAAACAAAAGTTAAATGAAATTCTTTTTTAGTCCGTAGTATAGAAAATGAATATGACAACATTTTTTGACAACACTTTCGCTGTTTAATAGGTGGAATGAGTGGGAAATCCATGCTGAAACAGCACGAAAACACACTATTTAGACCTGATTTCACGGTCATAACAAAAGTGATTTTGCAGACAGTTAAAATAGCTGTCTGCATTTTTTGTGTATGGGATTGTAGTGATTAGCATCTGGCGGAGGTAATTGTGCCTGTATTTTAAAAGGCTTTAGGAATAAAAGAAAGGTAAACAACTGTAGATGTGCAATGTTACTATAAAAGAGATCTTCTTGTTCGATTTTCACAGGTCGTTTTTGTGCAAGTTTTGTCGTATTTGTCTATTTAAAAAAATATAAGTATATGTTATGATTAGGCTAGAATGATGAAGAAAAATATTTTGGAGGATTTATATGAAAAAAGTGCGTCTTGATGAACTTAAGGCTTTCTCCGTAAAGGCACTCATTAAAGCGGGAGTAAGCGAAGAAAATGCAGAGATTATAGCCGACGTTTTAATAACAACTGATACTTTCGGTGTTTTAACACACGGTACAAAAAATTTGGGTCAGTACATAGATAAAATGAGGGCAGGCGGTTTGGTTGCTGAAGCCGAACCTTCTATAGTGAGAGAAGGTCCTGCCTGGGCAATTATAAACGGCAACAAAGCGGCAGGCATGGTGTCAGGCTACAAGGCGATGAAAACGGCAATTGCAAAAGCTAAAAACTGCGGTATAGCCTATGTTGGTGTTAAAAACAGCTGTCACTTCGGTGCGGCAGGCTTTTATGCAAATTTGGCCGCAAAGGAAGGGCTTATCGGTATATCTATGAGTAATGCCGACCCCGTTATTGCAGTTCCCGGAGGAAGCAAAAAGGCAAT
Organism: Clostridia bacterium; assembly: GCA_017517985.1. The sequence goes on from JAFWWX010000289.1 coordinate 4,403, forward strand.
CGGCACAAATCCCTTTTCTTTTGCCGCTCCCACAGGTGACGGAAAGAGCGTATTTTTGGATATTGCATTAAGTAATGTTGCAGCACTCAAAGTCATTATGGCACAGGAGAAAAAAGAGGAAATTCCCGATACCTGGCTGGTTGACGAAGAGGGCGTTCCCACAACGGATGCCTTCAAATTCCCGAAAAATGCCAGCCTTCAGCCCATGGGAGCACATAAGGGATACGGACTTGCGGTATTGGTTGAAATACTTGCCTCTGTTATAACCGGTGCGGGTATGCTTTCTGAAATTGCAAGCTGGAATTTAGACCTTGCATCCACCAACAATGCAGGCCACGCATTTATCGCGGTTGACGTAGCTCAGATGCTCGGAACGGACGAATTCAACGCAAGAATGAAGCACATTTCCGACGAGCTTCGAAATGGTCCTAAAGCAAAGGGTGCGACAAGAATCTTTATGCCCGGCGAAATGGAATGGGAAAAGAGAGATAAAGTTCTCTCTTCTGGTGAAATTGAAATCACCGATGCAATGGTGACATCCCTTATAAAGCTTTCTTCCGATACGGGTGTGGAAATTAACATTTATGAATAATTAAAATAAATATAAGAATGGAGAATTATCATGGATAAAACAATGTACGGTATAATCAAAACAACAGCAATCTGCCCCATTATGGTGGCACCCGATCCCGATTTTGCAGCTGATGCGGCAAAGGCAATTGCAGAGGGCGGTCTTCCCGTTTGTGAAGTTCTTCTTCACAGAGACGAGCATTCTGTTACAAGAATAAAGAACATCGCTAAAAATGCACCTGAGGTAATTGTCGGTGCAGG
>JAFWWX010000290.1 GCA_017517985.1 Clostridia bacterium
AAATGTCTCATCTGCTTATTCTTCAGATTCATTATCACAGCTTATTATCAAAACTGTTGAAGGTTGGACAATGAAACCTGATACAGATGAGCTGTCTGTTATTCTCAGCAGTAATGACCTTGAAAAACTTGAAGAAACACTTCTTGCAGAGCTTAAAGCAAAAATGCTCACCGGAGTTACTCTCAAAGCCAATGACAATGTTGACGGCGGATTCCGTATTGCAGTAAACGGTGACGGAGCATATTATGATTATTCCAAAGAGGCTGTTACCGATATGTTGTCTAACTATCTTAGCCCTAAGATTACTGCATTATTGAAAGAGGCTGAATAATTATGGCGGAGTACTATCTGATATCTCAGCTGCCTTCTCTGGATGGTTTGGGTGAAAACACACCGATACCGGTTACCGAAAATCAATTCTTTGAGTTATGCAGCCGATTTTTAGGAAAAAGAGCACTTGCTGAGCTTAAAAATATTTCTCTTATTCCATCAAGAACTTATGAAAAATCATCATCTGCTCTGATTGAAAAATGGAATGAAGGTGAACGTAATCTTCGCCTTGCATTAGCGAAGCTTCGTGCAGATAAGATGAACAAACATTTTGATGAAGTAATGCAGTCTTTTCCTGCGGGCCTTCTGCAGGCGGTGCACACCGCTATTGAAATTGAAAGTCCTATGGAGGCAGAAAAGTTTCTCAACCGCTACCGTCTTGAGTTTCTGGAAACACTCAGACCAATGGATTCTTTTTCGGAAGAATTTGTGTTCTATTATTGTCTTAAACTTAAGCTCCTGGAGCGTATGAGAAAATTTGATACACATAGCGGGGAGACCGCATACAGAAAAATCTATGACTCAATTATGAGTGAGGATAAAACGGAGGTTATACAATGACCGCAAACAAAGGTAAAGTAGTAAGTATTAACGGCAACCTTGTATCTGTAAGGTTTGAAAATAATGTTTCGATGAATGAAATTTGCTATGTTAATGTTGATGATACCAAACTCAAGAGTGAGGTTATACGCATACGAGGAAATATCGCTCAGATACAGGTTTATGAAATGACAGGCGGCATCAAATGCGGAGATGATGTTGATTTTACCAGAGAAATGCTCTCTGCACAGTTAGGGCCGGGGCTTTTGGGTCAGATTTATGACGGACTTCAGAATCCTCTGCCCGTGTTAGCTGAACAGGCAGGCTGGTTCCTTGAAAGAGGAAATTATGCAGACGGACTTGATTCCGAAAAGAAATGGGAATTCACTCCCACCGCAAAAATCGGAGACATTCTTCGTGCCGGTGAATATATAGGTACAGTTCCTGAAGGTCCCTTTACTCATAAAATATTTATTCCCTTTAATTTACTGGGAATATACACATTGAAATCCGTTGCAGAAAAAGGTGAATATACGGTAAACGAAGAAATTGCGGTTTTAACTGATGAAAGAGGCAGAGAAATCTCTGTTTCTATGTCATTCAAATGGCCTGTTAAGCGTGCAATTAAATGTTACAGTGAAAGATTGGCACCTGTAGAAACAATGGAAACAAAAGTGCGCCTTATTGACTCCTTCTTCCCTGTTGCAAAGGGCGGAACTTACTGTACTCCCGGTCCATTCGGTGCAGGTAAAACAGTTTTGCAGCATACAACATCGAAATATGCAGATGTTGATATTGTTATTATTGCTGCTTGCGGTGAACGTGCAGGTGAGGTCGTTGAAACGCTGACAGAATTTCCTGAGCTTACTGACCCTAAAACAGGACGCTCTCTTATGGAAAGAACAATTATTGTGTGCAACACTTCTTCAATGCCTGTTGCATCCCGTGAGGCTTCGGTTTACACAGCAGTAACACTTGCCGAGTATTACAGACAGATGGGTCTCAATGTTTTAATGCTTGCTGACTCCACATCGCGTTGGGCTCAGGCAATGCGTGAAATGTCAGGCAGACTTGAAGAGATTCCCGGTGAAGAAGCATTTCCCGCATATCTTGAATCATATATTGCCGCATTCTATGAACGTGCAGGATGTGTACTTCTTCCTGACGGAAGCAAGGGCTCCGTTACAATCGGAGGCACGGTTTCTCCTGCGGGCGGTAACTTTGAAGAACCGGTTACTCAGGCAACTCTCAAGGTAGTCGGAGCCTTCCACGGGCTTTCACGTGAACGCTCTGATGCAAGAAAATATCCTGCAATAGACCCGCTTATTTCCTGGTCAAAATATAAACCGGTTACAGACCCTGTGAAGTCAGGCTTCTGCAAAAATATTCTTCTTCACGGAGACGAAATAGGTTCAATGATGAAGGTCGTCGGTGAAGATGGTACAAGTATTGAAGATTACACCGCATATCTGAAGGCAGAAATGCTTGATGCTGTTTATCTTCAGCAGAACTCTTTTGATTCCGTTGAAGCAAACTGTACCAAAGAGCGTCAGCGTTATGTAACAGATAAACTTGTGTATATTCTC
>JAFWWX010000291.1 GCA_017517985.1 Clostridia bacterium
GGGAGCCGATGCTACGGTGTTCATAAGTGATACAACTACGTCACGCTCGTACTGAACAGTCATAACTGCGCCAGAAACAAGTTCTGCCATAGTAATACCATCGCCAATAAAACCGTTTGCAAGGCCTTCTACACTCTTAATTTGCTGTTCAGAAAAAGATGTGAACTGCGACAAGATAGAAGCAACAGAGCCACCGGTAAAAGATGTTGTTTTGGTAAAAGCGCCAAAAGCCTTAAACCTTTTCTTGAACGTTGATAAACCATCGGAAAAAGCAGCTTCCTCGCTAGCAAAAAGCTCTGCCATCAAAAGATCAATAGCCTCATCAACCGTATCATCATGAGTACTGCTTGTTAAACCAACCGCTGCTGAAACTTCCTTAGTAATAACAGAGAGCCCTAAATCACTCTTCAGACATGTCATAAAAGCAATTCGCGCCTTATTACCAGAAGAATAACGTTCAACCACATCCCAACAGGTATTTCTAGCATCGGAAAGAGTAGTCATTACCGCACATTCCATCAAATAGTTTTTATACATACTAATCAATGTATCATCAGTAATGGTAACATCTATAGTTTCTGTGCATTTCACTTGTCCGTCTAACACAAGCGAAAGATCACATTTGCCCATAGCTAAAGCTTCTACTCTAACCATTGTAATATTATCTACTGTTTGAACAATTTTAAGGACATCAGGATTACTTACTTCCCATTCAACAGTCCCTGGATAATACATACCCGTAAAATCCCCATAGGTATAGCTTGCACCAATTTGAACAGTTTCTCCCGGTTCTATCTCTTCATCAGAATAGTAAAAACGTAAGCCGGAATTTTTATCTACTACATCATCAACGATTGTTACAGGGCACTCCACTTCTAATGACAATGCTTTTCCATCAGAGGGTCTAATGAAATAATAATCAACAGTAATAACAGCTTCGCCTTCTTGATTGGCTGTTACAACACCCTCATCTGTAACAGAAGCAACTTTTGAATTGTCAGTTGAATAACTAATTACTTGAGATTCGTATAAAGGTTGTGTCCATTCAATAAATAATTCCTGTGTTTCGCCCAAAGTTAAATAAAGAGGATTCTCATTTAATTTAACAGGGGGAATAAGACTATTGTTGTTGGCTGCTTTTTCGATAGCAGGATAACCAACATTTGATGTTGTGAAAAATATTTCGATAGAGCCATATTGCATATCAAACACGAATTGCTCTCCAGCAACACAGCTTGTTTTTGAATATGAGTATGATCCAAAAATATCCTTTTCAAACTCTACAGTTCCATCACTATTGTATTTTGTTACTTTTCCAATACCAAAACCATCAATAGAAAAATGAGTTTGTTGCCTTATTGCTCCGCCCAAACAAGTAACGGTTGTTGTTTCTCCGGCTTCCGCATAATATGTACCTTTCAGCACTTCTCCAATTGCATGAGCAGTAATTGTAGACATTGGTATCATGCCAATTACAAGTGAGAGCACTATAACGAGCGTCAACACTCGCTTATATATTTTCATAAAATCTCCTCCTATTTAGGTGTTTCTGACTTTTTTGACTTTTTAAATGCTTTGTTAATTTTCTGCTTCATTTACAAGGTAAATTAAATTATTGCTAATAAGTCTTCTCACAGAGTATTCATCATATATCCTCCTTACTAACAAATTCTCTCTTTAATTATGGGTTATACTCTTGTTGGGCTTGATAGTAATAACATAATTCCTATTATGTGGTACTATAAAAGCAAAAATTAATTCGAATCTATATAAAAGCATTAAAATTATAAAATCACAGCACGAAAAGACCAATGAAAAATTTTAAAGTTACATTGGTCTGCTTTGCTATGCCTTAATTTGTAAAAAGTTTGTGTAATATTATGTAAATCATTGACTTAAAACGCATTTTGTGATATGATAAGTAAGTAAAATTGTGTTAGTGTCGTCTGCAATTAAATGACAGTACCACATAATAGGAATTATGTCATTTTAGCATTTTAGTAGTCCTAACTTTTCTATGTGCCTCTTATGCACCTCACCCGTTTCCATCGTATAAATCCTTGTAGTATTCACGCTCGAATGCCCAAGAATATCGGCAAGGCGCACAATGTCTTTTTGAAGCGAATAATAAGTGCGTGCGAAAAGATGGCGAAGGTTATGCGGAAAGACCTTGTCCTTTGAAACTCCTGCGGATTCACAGAGCTTTTTCATATCAGACCAAATATTGCTTCTGTCAAGTGGTTTACCTGTTCGGGACACGAACACAGAGCCGATTGATATTTTTTGCTCTTTGATATATCGTGTAAGAACCTTGCAAAGTGCTTTTGGCAAGAATACCTGACGCAGTTTGCCTTTGCAATTGATACTTGCAACTCCGGTATTAACGGCTGCTACTGTCACAAAGCGTAATTCTGATACTCTGATTCCTGTTGAGCAAATAGTCTGCATCAGTAAATAAAGTCGTTCATTCTTTTTTGACTTTGCCGCATCGAGCAATCTTTCATATTCCACTTTAGTTAGCTCTTTATCTTTTGAAGCAAATATCTGTTTCTGTATCTTCAAAGACTTTACCTTACAGTCATACCACTCGTTATAAGTGAAAAAACTGTTGAGAGAAGAAAGAACCGAATTCACACTCGCAGGCTTGTAGTATTCAACAAGGTATACTTTGTATTCAAGGACTGCGGTCTTGTCAACATTCCTTCCACATAACCACTCCGAGAAAGTACATATATCACGGATGTACTTGTCTACTGTAGCTTCACTTTTTTCTTCACTGATAAGAAATTTCTTAAATTCTTCAATTAGTTTTTGCGTAATTTTTTTCATTATTTTGACAACTCCTTTGTTGTAATTTTTGTATATATATTTTACCATATCTCAAAAATCTCATTCTTCTTTGTGTCTGTGAGTCGTCAATGATTTACATAAAGTTAGTTCTATTCCTGCAAAAAGCCCAAACGAGATTTGCGTAAAACGCGCACTCGGTTTGGGCTTAATCTCTGCTTGTTCTGTTCGGGAATTGCGCTTACGCGAAATCCCCCTCACAGAACCCCTCTGAATTTGAGTAAGTTTTATCTTGCTTTGAATGCACAAATCGGTGCCAACAGATGCTTTACACGGCATTTTGCATATTGTTTTTTAGTGCCAATCAGTTTTTCTCTATGACGATTTTGAAACCGTCATGGAGTCGCCAGTAAGTTGTCAAGATTTGCTTTGAATTGCTCGTCAAAATCTATGATTTTTATTACTGTTTTGGCTTCTTCGCCCCAGCTTGCTGTAACTCCGAAAGCCATATGCTCGAAATTGTCGTCCATAAAAAGAATTCCTTTTATGTTGTTGATAATAACGTTTATGCTTCTGTTTGAGGTGTCCCAAACTTTACAATTATGGGTGCCTCTCGGAGTTATAATTTCAATCATTACAAATGCTTTGTCAAATACGGGTATGCCAGTTTTACCTTCTCTGATAAGCTCATCGTGAATCATTTTTATCCAGTGTTCCTCCACCGCTTCTGTCAATTCCTTTGTTGACGGAAGCGGTTCATTTATTGTAAGGATGACGGATTTCTTCTTTTCTTCACACTCACAAGTGGAAAAATCAGGGTTAAATATATAACACGGAATATGGATGAAGTGTTCTTTATCATATATCACAGCAATCAACTGACTTCGCAAACGCAATGTTTCTTCATATGCGACTTTCAATTTTTCAACATTTGTTTTGCCTTTGAAGTTAATATTCTTTTCAATCCTTTTAAGAGTTTTCATCAGATCTAATTTCATATATTTTTATCCTCCTTGAGTTTTTAACATCTTCGTACATATTAAGTATTGGCTTATCCTCTTTGTGCATCGCTATAGAATATGTAATTCCCGATTTATACCCGGTTTCGTTTTCATCGTAAATATCAAGCTTTACGGCAGAAAAGTAATATACAAGTTTCAATAGGTCAAATGCGGGATTTATATAAAACCGCTCGGGCCATATTTCAAAATCTCCTATCTTGGGGTCGTATGTCAGGACTCCGTTTTTCAAGCATTTTCTTATGGTATTATCCTCGTTATATATCCGAAACAACGATTTTCTAAGTGTTTTTGGTGTTGTAAGATAAACGTGCTCATATTGTGTTCGTAGTTTTATAGGTGATCTTGAAAAACGAACAGGCCTTTCACGCTCGGTATAGTTTTCACTCATAAGACTTTTTCTGTGCCACATAGTCTGACGGATAATGTTTGTTGCAACGGCATCTTTCTTATTGTCATAACAAATGAGAATCATTCCGTCTGCCTTAGTTTCATAAGAGCCATATCTTGTATAGAACAGCGAACTTTCCGCACGTACTTGCCACTCAACACTGCCGTCTCCTATATCATAAACGGCATACTTTTTACCGTATGCCAAAAGCATACCGACAAAGCGGGTAGTTGAAAGTATTCCGTGGGCAATATTACGCCAGCAGGCAGAGGGAATGAAATGTGGTTTTTGACTGTCTGGAACTTTATCCGTTATGACACATCCGTTTTTCTCCAAGAGAGCTGCCATTTTTGATACCTGAATAACACGCTCTTTTTCACCGCCCGAAGAAATTAATGGTTTTGTACTTGGAAATAAAGCTTTTCCCTTTTTAAGAACAGTAACAACTCCATCTTTATTCTTGGATATGTATTTGTTTTTAGTAAGCGGTCTGAAAGCGTAGGACATTTTAATTTTGTCCCCTGTGTTTTCTCTGTCGAGCACATCAAGACAGCTTTCATAGTCAAGATAATTAAAACGAATAAGGTGGCGTATAAGATATAACTGGTTATTGTGAAGTTTCATAATTTCCTCCTAATAAAAAAGTCAGGTGATACAACAAGCAAAAGTCTCGTTCATATCACCTGACAATTATTTCTGTTTGCTTCCACGGAAGACAACCACCTCCTATACAAGAATGAATATGACCTAATTAGTCATAGGGCAGTTCGCCTTTGAGATACTTAATCATTCTGCCTGTATAGATTCTGGCATACTTCTGTTTTGTCCCGATATTAGCACCTATTTCACAAAAGGGCTTTCGTTCGTCTGCAATTAGCTTTGATAACTGTCGGGGCGATACTGCAAGAAACTTTGATGCAACTTTAAGGGGTATGTGATTGGGATATTTCTCTCGCAGCATTTTTTCCATTCTTTCATCCATTGACTTTTCCTCCTTTCTCTGCATACCATCTCCTGAATGCAAGCTGGTTATCTGGATTTTGGTAAAACCGTATAACTGCATCAAGAAATGTGGCACACAGTAATTTTTTCTCCATGCTTGGAATCTCCTTCGGGTTTATCCGAATTTTAATATCATTTTCGGACACCTCCTCAAATCGTTTGTGAATTATCACCGTACGGTTGACAATATTATTTTACAGCAAACTTTCTCTTTTGTCAATCATTTGACGACAAATTTATATAACTTTACAAAAGATATTGACAATGTAGATTTAATGAGTTATAATATGTATGTGAATATGTGCAGAATTACAAACAAAGGAGTTTAATTGATATGAATGACAGCAAAAAAGAACAGGCTGTTATTGACAGCCTGCCTGATTTAGATTTACATTTTACTTCGTTTGGAGAAAGACTAAGAGAGCTTCGAAAAGAAAAAGGACTCTCCCAAGATGAATTTGCTAAAATACTTGGTACTTCAAAACAGATACTCAGCCGTTACGAGCTTGGACAGCGTTCGCCCAAAATTGAGCAGGTAAGCAAGTATGCTGAAAAATTAAAGGTTTCGGTAGATTATCTTTTGGGTGACAGTGAAGCAGAGGCTATGTATAGCGAAATGTGTGGGGAATTGCAAGGTAAGCCATTCTATGAAATATTCAAAGATATAACTGTAGAAATGGGGTTGAATATTTCGGACATCGTGAGAATTACGGGACTTACTGACAAGCAGGTAAGAACTATAATTATCCGTAGAATGAAAGATGCACCTCTTCCCATTGCAATGCAGTTATCAGAAAAGCTGAATGTTCCACTCGAAGTTTGGGCAGGAGGCAAAGAATATATGCCAAGTGAACTTTCTGCAAATGCGTATGAAGTGGCAAGAGCATATGACAAGGCAAATCTTAAAGACAGAAATACTGCAAGACTTGCACTGAATTTAGAAACAGTTAAGGAGTGATACCACAAATGAACGCTGTTGTTTATGCCCGTTTTTCGAGCCATAAACAAGGTGAGCAGTCAATAGAGGGTCAGGTAGCTGAAGCCGAACGCTTTGCGGCAGAGCACGGACTTACAATTATACATGTGTATGCCGACAGAGCACAGACGGGACGAAACGATAACAGAGAGCAATTTCAGCTGATGCTTTCAGATGCGGCAAAGCATAAATTTGATGCACTTATTGTTTGGAAAACAGACCGCATTGGGCGAAACAAGGAAGAAATTGCACTCAATAAATATCACCTCAAGAAAAACGGCATTAAAATTTACTATGTAGCCGAAATGATACCTGATACACCAGAGGGTATTATTCTTGAGTCTGTTATTGAGGGTATGGCGGCATATTATTCCGAGCAGTTATCACAAAATGTTCGCAGAGGTATGAAAGCAAGTGCTACAAAGGCTCAGTGTACCGGCGGGAATATTCCTCTTGGATATGCCGTTGATAAAGACAAAAAGTTTGTAATAGACGAGAAGACTGCTCCGACTGTACGACTGATTTATGATATGTATGCCAAAGGTCAGACTGTTTCACAAATCATAAAAGTTTTGAATGAGAAAGGTCATAGAACATCAAGAGGCACACAGTTTACTTACAACAGCTTGAGAACTA